>JBLMWN010000257.1:0-4830 GCA_050257255.1 Betaproteobacteria bacterium
CTCGGGTTTATGCCGCTTTTTTCTATTAGAACCACTATCTTGCTGGCCACAATAACTTATTTCACGTATTTCCTCCCCATCATAATTTTTGACAAGATTACAAACATACGATTCTTCGTAAACAGTAACGTCTTTTTAATAGCGACGGCTGGTATTGGTATAGTCTGGCGATATCATAATGATAAACTCGTCAAAGAAAAACTTTCCCTTCAATACGACCTGGAGCAACAGAAAAAGCAGCTTGAAATCTACTCTCTCCAGCTCAAAGCCATGGTCGAAGAGAGGACAAAAGAGCTGCACGAATCCGAACAGTGGCACCGGTCCCTTTTTGAGAACGCGACGGACGGGATCATCGTCCTCGACAAGAAAGGCATCATCGTAAATGCAAATGACAAGGCCTGCGAGATGCATGGTTTTACGCGTGAGGCGTTGATCGGCACGCACATCAGGCTATTGGAGAATGACGACAATAAGGAAAAGGCGGCAGCGCGGATGCGACGGCTTTTGGAAGGTGAGGCCCTCGTATTTGAAACCAAACATAACAGGAAGGACGGCTCTTCCGTCTATCTCGAGATCAGTTCGAAAGCGATCGCCATCGGTGATGAGCTGTTTATCCAGTCGTTTTACCGTGACATCACCAAGAAGAAGAAAATCCACGAGCATCTCTTCCAGTCGCAAAAAATGGAATCCGTTGGCGTGCTCGCCGGTGGCATCGCCCATGACTTCAATAATGTGTTGACTGCCATCCTCGGCCATACCGGGATCATACGCAGAAGCACTTCCCTTGATGAGAGGTCAACACGCAGTCTCGGCGTGATCGAAGACGCGTCCCGGAGGGCGGGGCGAATGATCGCAAAGCTCCTTGGTTTTGCACGCCAGAACAAGTATGAAATTACTCCGCTTAATCTGAATGATGTCGTGTACGATACCGTGAAACTGCTCGAGCAGGTTATCGACAAGAGAATCAGCCTGAGCGTCGAACTCGATAACAAGCTGCCGCTGATCAAGGGCAACATTAATCAGATGGAGCAGATCATCATGAATTTCATTGTCAATGCGCGTGATGCCATGCCGAACGGCGGTCGCATCGCTGTCAAGACCTCAGCCAGAACGGTCGTAAAGGGCCTGCTGAATGCACCCTACTACGTCCCCCCCGGAGAATATGTCCAGCTCATCGTCTCCGATTCCGGCACGGGAATCCCCGAAGAGGTCGTGGATAAGATTTTCGAGCCTTTCTTTACGACAAAAGAACAGGGAAAAGGCACTGGGCTCGGCCTTTCCATGGTCTACGGCGCAGTAAAGGAGCACCAGGGATATCTCTCCGTTCAGAGTACACTCGGAGTGGGGAGTATATTCACCGTCTACCTGCCCGCGTCGTCCGCCGGAGCCCCTACCGTGCCATCGGCATCACTGACTTCCGTTTCCGGAAATGAAACGCTGCTTATTGTTGACGATGAAGAGGAGATTCTGGACTCCATGCGGGATGCGCTCGGAAATCATGGATATACGGTATATGCAGCCAGCGACCCCGCCGCTGCTCTGGCTATCTTCCAAAAAAAGTCCCATGATACAGCGCTCGTTATTACCGATATCGTCATGCCCCGCACGGACGGTAAGGAACTCATACGGCAGATGAAGCTGTTGAATCCCGAAGTGAAAGTACTTGCGATCTCCGGGTATACGAAATATGTCGCGGAAATGGAGGAGATCAGAGACATAGACGGGTTCCTCAAGAAGCCCTTCGAGTCGTATTATCTGCTTTCTACAGTAAGACGGATACTTGACGCAAAATCAAAAAAAGTCATTCCCATCTGACGGCAGGTTTCTCACAGCTTGGCGCTCATCTTATAGATATAAGCAAGGATCTCGGCAACAGCCTTGTACAGCTCCGTCGGAATTTCTTCGTAAAGGTCGATGGTCGAGAGAATCTCGATCAGGTTCCTGTCTTCATGCACGGGCACGCCGTTCTTGCGGGCGAGGGAAATGATCTTCTTAGCCACAGGCCCCTGACCTTTGGCAACGACCGTGGGTACAGGGTCAACACCTTCCCGGTATTTGAATGCTGCTGCTCTTTCCTGATTATCTTTCATGGGACATGACGGGATTTAGAAGCATTCCAAGTCACCGACGAGATTACATCTCGCGTCTTCAACGTTGAGTCTTCAATTTTGAATCATAATCAGCCCGCATTTGATACCCTGATGCTCAATCCCTCGTCTATGACATTACTCTGAAACTGGATGTTCGGCTCATGATGGACCGTAACATGACGGAGCCGAAGCCCTGAAGACCGAAACTGCTGTTCGAGTACGTCTGCACCGTCTTGGAGCAGCCGGGAAAAACCGCTGTCTTCTGCCGCAAAGGTGACGTGAACGCAGCCTGTCTGATACACCAGAACCACTCGAACCTTGCCTGTACGATCGAGATCAAGATTCCCGGTGCAGGCGTAGGACCGCTCTCCCGGATTGCCGCTATCGTACTCTCGTATGATGATCTCGCCGTCTTTGAGCTGCTGCCACACAAGAGGCAGGAAGAGCTGCAGCGAATCCGTGAGCTTCGACTGGAGCTGGTAGAACTCTATGTTGTGGAGCACCGTGTTGAGAGCCCCAATGAGCTCATCGGGGCTCACGCTGCTCCTGAGGCGCTCCAGGACTGCCGGGGCAAGGAACGCGTCCTTGAGTCGCAGCAGCGAAGCTTTCAGGTCGTTTGCAATAATGCGCCGCGCCTCGATGTCGGCAGCTGCGCCTTCGGCCTCGAGACCAAGCGCAAGGATACGAAGCTTGGTCTCAAAAAAAACCCCGCCGTTCTGGACCAGGTCCTTCATGGTCTTGCCGGATACGTTGTCGATCTGCAGCAGAAACCGGCTGATGATATCGATCTCCGGCAGGATCTGCCTGAGCGATTCGGGAAGCTTCGAGAGCATCTCCACCAGTTTCGCCATTCCCTCCGTACCCGGCCTGAGCCCCTCGAATCTGTTGAGCGCAACGAGTACCGTACCCATGACCGACCCGACCTGTTGTTCTGCTGCGTTTCCTGCCAGCCTGAGGTAGACGGCGTTCTCCTGCCGTTCCACGCGAAGAGTAAGTGTGTCGCCTTTCTGGAGCGGAACGTCGGTCTGTACGTCCAGAACGGCGCTCTTCAACCTGACCGTGGCATCGTTGCTTGCACCGACATTCAGAACCTCCGCGGTGACAATCTCGCCCGCGCGCAGAGGAAGCGTTTCCTTCCCGCTCATGAAGAGCGAAAAAACTTTTCCAACCTGAGACGGTAAACGTCCTTGCACGGTAATCTCCTGCGGCACGCGTTCACGAAAAATAAACTCTTATCATTATATCAGAAGAAAATGCCCTTTCGCGACCATCGGCCGCCATAAGAGACATTTTTCTATACTATAGCGGAGTGCATGCCGATTATGTGTAGTCAAATAATAAAAACGGGCATTTGTTTTGTAAACATAGCGCGCCAGCCGGCCTGAAAACGCTCCTTGAGGACGGTGTCTGTAAAATCCTGCAGGAAATGACAACATTCCAAAAATTGCTCAGTGTCTTGGGGCCGCAATACGTCGGGAGTAAAAGTGAGACAATTGCCTGAAAATAATCGACAAAATTCTTGTTCTGCTTATTGCGTGATGTTTAAGAAGAATGTGTGCAAGAACTGCAAGATAGCCATTGACGGCGATTGGAACAGCCGCCCTGCCTGCGGAACGGATTTCCCCTGACCAGACGCATTTGAAGACGCGCCATCGTTAGTTGCCGCTCGATATCACTCATTCGTTTCCTGGATGACGGCCGCGGGAATGAATGAAGCAGGAATGCCGGCGCGCTTTGTCTCGTCCACGGACCCGTCGCGATAATAACAGTCGAGCATGGCTTTGATCCGGTCTTGCGCGAACAGGGCCAAATCGATGATTTCCTTGGTCACGCTCGCCTTCCCGTTTCTGATTTTGTCAAAGATGGTCTCCAGTTCGTGGGTGAACGCGACGATATCGTGGAACTCGCACGCGCCGCCGGATCCCTTGACGGTGTGCATTGCCCGAAAGGCTCTTCCGATCTGGTCCTTGTCGTCAGGCTTCTTCTCAAGCTCAAGCAGCGCACTCTCGAGTTCCGCCAGGAGTTCATAGGCCTCTTCCCGGAACGTCGCCCGGAGTCCCTTCACGATCTGGTCTGCAGACAATTCGTCCTGTGGTTTCAATGGATCATCCATGGTTTGCTCCTGCGACGGCGACCCAGAGGCAGCTCTTCTCGCAATCCATCTTGCATCCCTTGAGTCGCGAATATCCGGCTGCTTCTGCCGCGGCCTTGAAGATCTTCGGAGGGTTAGCCAAATCGCACCTGTTTCTTCAATCGGACAGCGCTCCGGTGGACAGAACAGCTGCTGCGGACACGATCAATCCACATCCTGTACGTTGTCAAAGCCGATGGAAACGTCATCCGCTTCCACCAGCGCTTTCAGAAAGGTTTTTTTCATTTCTTCCGCATGCGGCAGAGTAAGATCGCCTTCAAGCGTTACCAGTCTTCCTGCTCCAGCGTGTTTCAACGTGGCATCCATAAATCCTCCACGCTTTGATGTTGAAGTTAATTAATGCTGCAGGATATTTACAAACCCTAAATTGCAATTATAGTGCCCACACTTAATAAAAATTTTATTTCATAAAATCAATAAATTACTGTTTTTTTAAAAAACACTTCCGACCGAAAATACTACAACACCGGAAATCATTCTCCATAATTTGTCATTCATAATCCTGAAACGGCAGTTGGACGCTGATGAACGCAGATTCACGCAGATAAAACCAGAGTATAAGGTTAAAAGTCGACTCACCATCAAGGC
>JBLMWN010000258.1:0-12373 GCA_050257255.1 Betaproteobacteria bacterium
CGCGCCTGCAGTTACGACTCAAGATAACTTCACCCGATGGGCCGCGTATGCGAATTACTACGTCGTGCCCAAGATGGTCAACGTGCTCGCCGGATATGCAGAAGGCAGGGAGTCCCTTGGAGATGGCTCCGTGGTTCCCACTGCCGGCAAGAGCTCCGGGTATTTCGGCGAGGTGGATTATCACGCGACAGGGAAGTGGGCAGTAGGATTGCGTTACGATGAATTCAAGCCCACGGACAAATCGCTCGCGACCGGCACGAAAGAGTCCACGCAAACGACACTTGCCGCCAATTACTATGTCACCAACGGTCTCCAGTTCATTGCCGATTATCAGCTGAGGGATGATAAACTGGCGCAAGGAGGAACGAATAAAACCGACACGTTGACGGCGCGGATGATTTTTATCTGGTAATTTGTGGCTGTACTTTGTTAAAATGCGACCGGGCTCTCTTGAATGAGGGAGCTCGGTTTTTCTATTTTCAGGTGAACATGAAAATGATAAAAGTCAAATTGTTATCAACGGGGATAATCCTGTCGCTCATCATTGTGTTTTCTCCCTCACTGTCCGTTGCCCTTACGACGGATGATATGCTGAGACTCAAGAACGCCGGGATCTCCGAGGAGACCATCATCGTCATGGTGGAGAGCGGGTATCAGGACGTGGAAAAGGTTCTTAAGCTCAAGGAGGCGGGATTTGCGGATCAATCCATCTTGGCCATTGTCAAAGGCGAAGTGAAGAACAATCTCGGCAAAGAGAGGATCATTTCTGAGACTACGGCAAATGCAAAGATCATGTGGTATCTCGTTTTCCGGGGAAAGCCCGTACTCCAGAACAGCAAGGTGATAGATGACGCAAAGGTCTCTGTCGTTGATAATTCGAGCGTCAAGCTCGAGTGGAAGGAAAAGGGCGGCTTGGGGCTTCTTGATGAACTGAAAGTAAAGGCTTTTACGAGCCCTTTCTATTGGGTGATCAATAAAGACGATACGCTGGAACCGGGCGAAGGATATCCCTTTGTCCTGAAGTCAACAACCGCTCATCAGGGAAAGCCTGATTCCGACGGTTCGCATTACTGGATGCTCTATCTTGAACCGAGGGACGCAAAGATTGCGGATTCTATCCGAGATATTCTGCTAAAACTGAGTGAACCCCACGCATCGAAATGAAACATGCGAAATCAGACCGGGATCAGTAGGGATCGGACGGAAATTAAGCATGTTGATCATTTTTCTTGATTTCATCACAGGCTTATGCTATAGATGAGTTAGGAACAGATGCTGCGAGGTGAACATTCATGAAGCATGATACCGGTAAATCGAAAAAGCACGCGGCGGCCGTAAAGGTCAAGCCTGTCTGCGGAACGCTGTCCTATCTCGCCGAATGCAGGGGCATGGCGCAGAAAGCCGGTCCAACCCGGTTATCGGCGCCTCCCGGTGATGTGAATAAGATTATTCGCAAATATCCCGCCGCTTAAAAGACGGCGGGTTTTTTGTTTCGTATTTTTTGGGGAAAGAAGAGGTCAGAATAAAGACGTGTGCGATTTAAAGGCCTACGTAAAAAAAAATGATCAGGAAGAACTGCTGCTCGAATCGGTCAACTTCATCCGGGCGGAAAAAGGCGAAGTGACCATGCGGAACCTTTTTGGAGAAGAAAAGAAGGTGCGCGGAGAAGTGCGCGAGGTTTCGCTCGTCAAAAACCGGCTGGTCGTGGAACAGACCTAAGTCAGTACGAAAGAAGCACAGCGTCGCCTCTTTTGCTCCCGTCGCCGTTTTCTACGAAACGAACGTCGTGAAGTCCAAACTCTTTTTTCATTGCTTCGATATTTGCCCGCTGCTGGCCGATCGCAACAGAGACATCCCGTGGATTAACCAGAAAAACCGCAGTATCGTTCGTTTCTTTCCTGTTCTGTAGCGCCGTCCGCATCTTATCCAAGAGCATCGAGGATTCCACGAGCTGCCCGAATGCGGGGTGGTACGGTCCGGCAAGGATGGTGCCCGGTTTTTCGAGTTCCTCGGTCGGTTGCAGCCCCATGCGGATCACCGCAATACCGGCCTTCTCAAATTTCAAATAAGCTTCGCGACATGTGGAAACGGCCTCTTCGAGCGTAAGCGGTGTGTACTGTCCGCTCGTATAAAGTTTTTCAAGTGGAGTGTCTTTAACAACCAGTGCGGGATAGAGACGGACGAAATCCGGCTTGAGTTTGATGACCCGGCCGACGGTATCATTAAAATGCTCAGACGAATCACCCGGCAAACCGGGCATCAATTGGAGGCCGATGGTGAAACCGTGTTCCTTCAATATCTTGACGGCAGTGACTGTATCATTCGACGTATGACCGCGGCCGGAACGAGTCAGCACCTCATCAACCATTGACTGGACGCCGAGTTCCACGACAGCTACTTCGTATTCTTTGAGAAGGGAGAGCATTTCATGAATGATGCAGTCAGGTCGCGTGGAAAGCCGGATGTTCCGGATTTTTCCCGTCTGGATAAAGGGACGGACTGTACCGAGATAGGCTTTCTGCGTTTCAAGAGGGAGGGCGGTGAAACTCCCCCCGTAGAAGGCGATTTGGACCGGTTTGCTTGAGCCGCAGGTGGTTAAATAGTGATTGATCTTGTCAGGGATCGTTGTTATTTCTTCGGGATGATTCCGGCCGATAATGTTTTTCTGGTTGCAGAAAACACATTGATGGGGACAGCCGTAGTGGGGGATGAAGAAAGGGATGATCATGCGCTGCGCTCAATTGCGGAATGCGGAGCGAATAAAAGACAAAACACGGTGATACGCAATATGCGTAATCCGCATTCCGGAATAACTACTTCTGCTCCGATAATTTTTCCAAGGCTTCTTTCGCTGCTTTCTGCTCCGCTTCCTTCTTGCTTTTTCCCACGCCGCGACCGTAGACACCGCCTTTGATGGAAAGTTCGACGGCAAACTGCTTCTGGTGGTCGGGTCCGGTTTCGGACACGATACGATATTCGGGGAGCTGCTTGAGCCGTTCCTGACAGAGCTCCTGGAGCTCTGTTTTGTAATCGAGCGTTCCGCGCGAGGTACAGGTTTTCCTGACGATCTCTTCGAAGAACCGGATGATGAACGCCTCAGCGGCATCCTTGCCCCCGTCGAGGTAGACGGACGCAATGAGCGCTTCAAGACAGTTGGCGAGCAGGGAGTCCTTGTTCCTGCCGCCGGTCTGTTCTTCTCCGCGGCCCAGCAGGATATAGCCGCCAAGTCCGATCTCCCGGGCTATGTTGGCGAGTGCGGGCTCGCTTACGACAGCGGCCCGGAGCCTCGAGAGGTCTCCTTCACTCGAATCCGGACAATTTATCACCAAGTATTCACTGATGATGAGGCCCAGGACCGCATCGCCGAGGAACTCAAGCCGCTCGTTATGGGCAGGGACGCGGTTTTCGTTGGCATAGGACTTGTGTATCAGCGAGCGTTCGAGCAGTTCCTCGTTCTTGAACCAATGGCCGATCCGTTGCTGGATGTCTGGAAGGTGTGACATCTTACTTTTTAAACTTCTTGAAGATGAGGCAGGCGTTCGTTCCGCCGAAACCGAAAGAGTTGGACATGACCACTTCCACCGGCGTGTGTCTCGCCTTGTGCGGCACGTAGTCCAGATCGCACTCCGGATCGTGGTTCTCGAGGTTGATGGTCGGCGGCAAAACCCCGCGGTCCAGCGCAAGGATGGAGATGACCGCTTCCACGCCTCCGGCGGCGCCGAGCAGATGGCCGGTCATTGATTTCGTGGAGCTGACCGGTATTTTATAGGCATGGTCGCCGAAAACAGTTTTGATGGCGATGGTCTCCAATTCGTCGCCGAACTTGGTCGAGGTGCCGTGGGCATTGATGTAGCCCATGTCCGTGGGGGCGATGCCTGCGTCCTTGACCGCCATATTCATGCACCGCGCGGCCCCTTCTCCGTTCGGCGCCGGTGCGGTGATATGGTACGCGTCGCCAGAAGCACCATAGCCGATCATCTCCGCGTAGATGCGAGCGCCTCGTTTTACCGCGGACTCCATTTCCTCGAGAATGACGACACCGGAGCCCTCACCCATGATGAACCCGTCGCGCTCTGCGTCGAAGGGGCGGCTCGCTCGCTGCGGCTCATTGTTTCTTGTCGAAAGCGCCTTCATGGCGTTGAATCCTCCCACGCCGAGCGGACAAATGCACGATTCGGTACCCCCTGCGATCATAGCGTCGGCATCGCCGCGCTCGATAGTCCGGAACGCCTCACCAATGGAATGGGTTCCCGTGGCGCAGGCCGTCACCACGCAAATGTTGGGGCCCTTGGCGCCATACCGGATGGAAAGGACCCCGGCCGCTTCATTGATGATCAGCATGGGGATGAAGAAGGGGGTAATCTTGCGAAAACCGCGCTCAAGGTAGATTTTATGGTATTTTTCGATGGCCGGAAGCCCGCCCATGCCCGAGCTTACCATGACGCCGATGCGCTCGGCGTTTTCCGGTGTGATCTTGAGCCCCGAGGTATCCAGAGACATCTGGCTTGCGGCGATCGCCAGTTGGATAAAGCGGTCCATTTTCTTGATCTCTTTCGGCTCGATGTACTTCTCCGGCTCGAAGCCGTGGATTTCGCCCGCGATCTGCGTGGGGATGGTCTTGTCATCGAACTGCGTGATGGGGCCGATGCCGGATTTGCCGTTGATAAGACCTTCCCAGCTCGCTTCCGTATCAAGTCCGACCGGGGTGACCATCCCGATGCCGGTGACGACAACTCTTCTCTTCAAGAGAGGATACCTCCTGGATAAAAATCCGAAAAGCCAAAAAACCCGCTCCCACGTATACGGGAGAAGTCTTCTGGCTTTTGGAATTTCTTTGAAACAGCAATCAATCTTGTGCGGCCGGCGCGCCGGACGCCGTTACTTCTGTTTCGCCTTGATGTAATCAATTGCGTTCTGCACGGTTGCGATCTTTTCGGCGTCTTCATCGGGGATCTCGATGCCGAATTCCTCCTCGAGAGCCATTACCAGTTCCACTGTATCCAGCGAATCAGCGCCAAGATCGTTGACGAATGAGGCCTCGGGTTTTACATCCCCTTCGGGTACGCCGAGCTGCTCAGAAATGATCTTTTTCACTTTTCCATCTACATCTGCCATTGTCATCCTCCTCCGGTTATGTTCTTTTTCTCTTAAATCTTGGTGATCGTTTGAATTGAGAACATTGATTCCTGCTGGATACGCCTACATGTACATACCACCGTTTACATGGACGACCTGACCGGTGATGTATGATGCCCACGGTGACGCGAGGAAGCGTACTGCGTTCGCAACATCTTCCGGCGTGCCCAGCTTGCCCATGGGAATCTGTTTTGCGAGTTCCTGTCTGACATTCTCAGGCAGCGCCTGCGTCATGGCCGTCTCAATGAACCCAGGCGCTACGGCGTTGGCGGTAATGCCGCGATTCGCATATTCACGGGCGATCGTCTTGGTCAGACCGATAAGGCCTGCCTTAGAAGCCACGTAATTCGCCTGGCCTGCATTGCCCATGGCGCCGACGATGGAGGCGATGTTGATGATGGTGCCTCCGCGCTGTTTGGTCATATACTTGAGCGCCGACTTGGCGCACAGGAAGGCACCTTTCAGGTTGATGCTGAGCACCAGGTCCCAATCCTCGTCCTTCATGCGGAGAATGAGTCCATCCCGGGTAATACCCGCGTTATTGACCAGGATGTCGATTCTGCCGAATTTCCCAACGACCTGCTCGATCATGGTTGCCACGTCAGCCGAGGCTGCGACGTTGGCCTTGACGGCCAGCGATTTTCTGCCTTTGGCTTCGATGTCTGCGGCGGTTTTCTGTGCGGCTTCGAGGTTCACATCGCAGATGGCAACATCGGCACCGTCAGTCGCGAGGGCAAGCGCGATGTCCTTGCCGATGCCCTGTGCCGCTCCTGTGACGAGTGCGATTTTCCCGGTGAGACTCATACCTGATTACTCCTGAATGTCAAAGTTCAGAATCCAAAATTCAACACTAAAAAACCAACTCAAAATTCATACGAACTTTGAGCTTTGTAATTTGATGAACTTTGCTTTATATTCCCAGCGTCTTGAGCGTGTCGTGCATGCTTTTCACGTCTTCTACGTTCAGCACCTTGGCGTCCTTGGCAATCCGCTTCACCAGTCCCGAGAGCACTTTGGCGGGACCGATCTCGATGAAGGTATCATGCCCGTCTGACACCATGTTCTTGATAGAATCTTCCCAGTAGAGTGGGGAACTGATCTGTTTAATGAGCGACGGTCTGATCTCGGAGGCCTTCTGCAGGAACTTCGCATCAGCATTATTCACGATCGGAATGCTGAGGTCGCTGATGGCCACGCTTTCGAGCTCCTTTGCCAGACGATCGCCGGCCTTTCTCATCATGACGCAGTGAGATGGGACGCTCACGGCCAAAGGCACAACTTTCTTTGCCCCCCCCGCTTTGGCGAGCTCCATTGCTTTTTCAACGGCCTTTTTTTCTCCTGCTATGACGATCTGGCCCGGAGAGTTGTAATTGGCAGGGGCAACTATACCATTTTTGGCGGCTTCATGGCAAGTTTTTTCTACGTCCAGACGCTCCATGCCGAGGATCGCGGCCATGAGCCCCGCACCCTCGGGCACGGCTTCCTGCATGTACCGCCCGCGTTTCTGAACCAGCGCGACCGCATCCTTCAGGGCGAACCCGCCAGCGGCGGTGATTGCCGTATACTCGCCCAGACTGTGACCTGCCGCTGCGGTCGCCGTCAAACCTCTGCGCTCGAGAGGTTGCAGAATCGCTATGCTTGTTGTGAGGATCGCCGGCTGGGTGTTCTCGGTGAGGTTCAGCTTTTCGACGGGACCATGCATGCATAGTTGCGCAAGATCATACCCGAGCGTCGTGCTGGCAACATCAAAGACTTCTTTCGACTCCTCAAACTGCTCGATGAATTCCTTGGCCATACCCGCGTATTGGGATCCCTGGCCGGGAAAGATGAACGCGATTTTCATTTGGAAAAACCTCTGATCTGTTGACGAGTCGCAGGACAAAACCGGATAGATTTATTGGGTCATGAGTCTGTCAATCCTGTTATCCGTCAAAGAAACGTTAGCCTCTCATTTCCCTGATTTTCTTGATCATGATCGGGACGACTTCATGAACGTCGCCGACGATGCCGTAGGTCGCGACGTTGAAGATGGGAGCATCGGGGTCCTTGTTAATGGCAACGATCACTTCCGATGACTGCATGCCGGCGACGTGCTGGATCGCTCCGGAGATGCCGCAGGCAATGTAGAGCTTGGGACAGACGGTCTTGCCGGTCTGGCCCACCTGGTGTGGGTAGGGGATCCATCCTTCATCAACCGCTCCCCTGGTCGCGGCTACGGCGCCGCCGAGCGTTTTTGCAAGCTCTTCGATCAGCTGAAAGTTCTTCGCGCTACCGAGGCCGCGTCCGCCTGACACGATGATGTCTGCCTCGCAGATGTTCACGGTCTCGCCCAGCTCCTCAACAGACCTGATGACTCTGGTGCGGAGGTCGCCCGACTGGGTATACTTTATCTCGATGATATCGCCTGTCCGGGAACCATCATGCAGAGCAGGTTTCATGACCTTGTGCCTTACCGTCGCCATCTGCGGGCGGTGGTTCGGGGTCACGATTGTGGCCATGATGTTTCCACCGAAGGCAGGGCGGGTCTGGTGCAGGTGGCCGGTCTCGGCATCGATGTCAAGGCCCGTGCAATCGGCCGTAAGTCCGGTATAGAGCGATGATGCGACTTTGGGAAAGAAGGATCGGCCGATGGCTGTAGCGCCCGCGAGAATGATCTCCGGCTTGTGCTGTTTCGCGAGCGTCGTCATAATTGCAGCATAGGAGTCGTCGTTAAAATCCTTGAGCGCCGGGTCATCGGCAACATAGACGATGTCTGCGCCGTATGCAATGAGCTCTTCTGCTTTGTCTCTGATGCCGGAACCGATAAAGACGGCGGAGAGCTTGGTCTTCCTTTTATCGGCAAGCTTCCTTCCCTCCCCCAGGAGTTCAAGAGCAACGCTGGCAATTCCTCCCTTGTGCTGTTCGGCAAAGACCCACACGCCCTTGTACGCGGAGAGGTCCGCCGCAGGTCCGGCAGTTTCTTCCAGTCTCTCGATGGCCTTGAACTCACAGACCTCGACGCAGGCGCCGCACATGGTGCAGGCCTCGGTAATGAATGCCTTGCCGTCGCGCATCTCAATTGCGCCGAAGGGGCATGCGGTCACGCAGGTCTCACAGGCAGTGCACTTATCGGATACGACTCGAACGCTCACGGGTTGCTCCTCGAAAAAAATCCAAAATTCGAAATCCGAATTTCAAATAAATATCACATTGCAAAGATCAAACTTTTTTTTTGCACTTTGAGCTTTGACATTTGAACTTGCTATAGTAATGATTGCTCTTTCAACTTCTTGAGCACAGCGGCTATTTGCTCATCCATGCTTCCGGTCAGAATCTCTCGCTGACCGCGGGGGGCGGGTGGAAATATTTTCACGACCTTCGTCGGGGAACCCTTGAGGCCGCATTTAGCCTCGTCGGCACCAATGTCTTTAGCATTCCAACTCGTGACCTTCAGGCTCTTGGCCCTCATCTTGCCTTTGAGCGAAGGCACCCTGGGCTGATTGATTTCTTTGACGACCGTGATGAGAGCAGGAAGAGACGTCTCGACAACGTCATACCCTTCGTCCATGAGCCGTTCAGCCACCATCCTTTTCCTCTCGATCTGCTCGATCTTCCTGATATAGGCGACAAAGGGGATGCCGAGCATGTCGGCAGTCTCCGGCCCCACCTGGGCCGTGTCGCCGTCAATGGCCTGTTTTCCGGCGATGATGAGGTCGTAATCGCCGATCTTTCTAATCCCCTGAGAAATGGCGTACGACGTGGCCCAGGTGTCTGCTCCGGCAAAGGCCCGGTCAGACAGGAGGATCACATCGTCTACGCCGAGGGAAACGGCTTCTTTCAGCGCCTCCGCAGCCTGAGGCGGGCCCATCGTAACGGCGGTCACCTTTCCGCCGTGTTTTTCCCGAAGACGAAGGGCCTCTTCGATGGCATACATGTCAAAGGGGTTGATGATGCTCGGAACCCCGTCACGGATAAGCGTGTTGGTATCGCGGTTGATTTTGACTTCCGATGTGTCCGGGACCTGCTTGACGAGAACAATGATATTCATTCCTGTATTCTCCGAAACGTAAAACTATCTTAACCACAGATAAACACAATAGAAGTATCAGTTCCGGGATTCTTTACCATGTTCATCAGTGTTCATCTGGGGGCTCAATTCATTTTTGCTTTGTTGCTTCCTTGATCATGTCCAACGCTACGACGTTGCGCTGAATCTGGTTGGTTCCCTCGTAGATCTGCAGGATCTTTGCATCTCGCATCATCTTCTCGACGGGATATTCCTTCATGTAGCCCGAGCCACCCATGACCTGAACCGCGTCGGTGGTCACTTTCATCGCGACGTCCGTGGCAAAAAGCTTGGCCATGGCGGAAGCACGGGAAACATCCTTTGCGCCGCTGTCGATGAACCGTGCTACGGAGTAGACGAGCGACCGTGCCGCCTCGGTCATGGTCTGCATGTCCGCGAGCATGTGCTGGACGGCCTGGAAGGACGTGACGGGCTGGCCGAACTGGACCCGTTGCTTGGCGAACTTGATCGCCTCGTCGATGGCACCCTGCGCCACGCCCACACCTTGGGCGCCCACCCCGGTGCGGGAACTGTCGAGGGTCTTCATGGCCACGATGAACCCCATGCCTTCCTTGGCGATGAGGTTCTCCCTAGGGATGCGGCAGTTGTTGAAGATGAGCTCTGTCGTGGACGACGCACGAATGCCCATTTTGTTCTCTTTTTTGCCGAAGGTGAAGCCAGGCGTGCCTTTCTCCACAATGAAGGCAGAGGCGCCGCGGGGCCCTTTGGACTTATCGGTGATCGCGATGACGGTATAGATCTCCGCCTCGCCGCCATTCGTGATCCACTGCTTCGTGCCGTTGATAACGTATTCATTGCCGTCGAGTTTGGCCGTTGTCTGTACGCCGCCTGCGTCGCTGCCTGCGTTGGCCTCGGTGAGGCCGAAAGCCACAAGGCGTTTCCCCGTTGCGATGTCCGGGAGATACTTCCTCTTCTGCGTCTCTGAGCCGTACAGGAGAATGGGATACGTGCCGAGCGCATTGGCCGCGTAGCTGGTCGATACGCCAACGCAGGCCTTGGAAAGCTCTTCGACGGCAATACAGAGTTCCAGGGACTTTTTGCCCAGCCCGCCGTACTCTTCGGGGATGAAAATGCCGAAGAGGTCGGCCTGCGCCAGTGCTTTCATGATGTCCCAGGGAAACTTATTGTGTTCATCGAGCTCGGCGCGTACGGGAACGACCTTTTCGACGGCGATCTGCCGTGCAAGATCGCGTATCATGACCTGTTCTTCCGTCAGCAAATAGTCCATTGAATCCTCCGCACTGTATCAAGAATTGATGCTATTAAGCTTTATATCACCATCGCACCAGTGCCGAAGCCCAGGTAAGGCCTCCGCCGAAGGCCTCGAACAGGAGCAGATGGTTTTCCTTTATTCTGCCGTCGCGGACAGCTTCATCAAGGGCCATGGGGATCGAGGCCGCCGAGGTGTTGCCGTATTTAGGAAGCGTGAGCACGACCTTTTCCATGGGCATGTTGAGGCGCTGTGCCATGGCCTGGATGATTCTCAGGTTCGCCTGGTGCGGAACGAGGTAGTCGATCGCTTCCGACTTCACCTTGTTATGGTCCAAGGCCTCCTGCACTACTCCCTCGAGCGCCCGCACCGCAGCCTTGAATGTCTCATTCCCCTTCATTTTGATGAAATGCATGCGTTTGTGGATGGTATCGTGCGACGCGGGGTGCTGAGCCCCACCGGCGGGTACATGGATGAGACCCCCGAGTGAACCGTCAGAATGAAGGTGAGTCGAGAGAATTCCGCGCTTACCCACATGCCGTTGGATCACAGCAGCGCCTGCCCCGTCTCCAAAGAGGATGCAGGTGGAACGATCCTCCCAGTCCGTGTACCGTGAGAGAATCTCGGCGCCTACGAGAAGGACGTTTTTATATGTCTCCGACTTGATGAATGCGCTCGCGACGGACATCCCATAGATAAAGCCAGAACAGGCGGCATAGATATCGAAGGCAACAGCTTTTTTTGCCCCAAGCTTTTCCTGCAGCACGCATCCCATGCTCGGCAGGATCATGTCCGGCGTCATGGTTGCTATCAGGATAAGGTCAAGTTCATCCGCTCCGAGGCCTGCAGCCTTGAGGGCTTTCCGGCTTGCTTCATAGGCCAAGTCCGAGGTGGTCTGCCCTTTTTCCGCGATCCTCCGTTCTTTGATGCCGGTACGTTCGGTGATCCATTCATCACTGGTATCGACAAGCTTTTCCAGATCATGGTTGGTGATGATCTTTTTCGGCGCATAGGAACCGGTACCTGTTATCCGTGCATGGATCATTTTGTCCTGGTAAGCTCCATATTCTTTTCGATATCTTCATGGATATGCCTAATTGCCTCGCTCTTGGCGAGTTCATAGGCTACGCGGATGGCATTCTTAACGGCATGACCGGACGAACGCCCATGGCTGATGATACTGATGCCGTTGATCCCGATCAGAGGCATCCCTCCGTACTCCGCGTAATCGATCCGGCGTTTGAGAGCGCGGAAGGCAGGCCGCATCATAAGATAGCCGAACTTCCGGATCAGGTTATCGCCGATGTTCTCCCTTATCATCAGTCCGATGGTTTCGGCAACGGCCTCGGACATTTTGAGCACCACGTTGCCGATAAACCCATCGCAGACAACAACATCCGCTTTGCCGGCCATCACATCGCGCCCCTCGACGTTGCCGATGAAGTTGAGCGAGGTCTCGGTCAGGAGCTTGAATGCCTCCTTCGTGAGTTCGTTGCCTTTCGTCTCTTCCTCGCCGATGGAGAGGAGGCCGACCCTGGGGTTCGGATTTTTCAGGAAATACCTCGCGTATACCTCACCCATGATGGCGAATTGCAGGAGGTGGTTTGGCTTGCAGTCGACATTCGCCCCGACGTCGAGTACGATGCACGTACCCTTGATCGTCGGCATAAACGTTGCGATGGCGGGCCGTTCCACCCCTTCAATGCGACCGAGTACAAAGAGCGACGTCGACATGGCGGCGCCGGTATGTCCCGCGCTGAAGACGGCGACCGCCTCGCCACTTTTGACCAGTTCGTTGGCGACCCGGATGGATGAGTCTTTTTTCCTGCGGAATACCGTGGCAGAAGAGTCGAGCATATCCACCACTTCCGTGGCATTCCGGATTTCAATGGGAAGCTTTTTTGCTTGAGAGTGCCTATCGAGCTCTTTCTGAACAACCTGTTCAATGCCCACCAGGATGA
>JBLMWN010000259.1:0-3269 GCA_050257255.1 Betaproteobacteria bacterium
CGGCATCCTGAATATCGGCGGCACCATCAAGATACTCACTTCGCTCCTTGTCTCCCCGATCTTCGGCATCGTGTTCGGATATCTGTTCATGAAGCTCATCCTCTATTTATTCGGCCAGCTCTCGCCCGGCGTGATCAGCAAGTACTTCGGCAGGCTGCAGATTCTCTCGTCGTCTTTCATGGCCTTCGGCCATGGCTCGAATGACGCGCAGAAAGCAATGGGTATCATCACCATGGCCCTCGTGAGCGGCGGCGTTATTAAAACCATGGATGTGCCGAAGTGGGTCATCCTCATCTGCGCCATGGCCATGGGCTTCGGGACCCTCTTCGGCGGATGGAAGATCATCAAGACCCTCGGCGTCAAGATGCTGAAGCTCGAGCCTATCCATGGTTTCGCGGCGGAAACGTCCTCAGCGGCCATCATTATTGCGTCGAGCCACTTCGGCCTCCCCGTGAGTACGACGCACGTTGTTTCCTCCGCGATCCTCGGCGTCGGCGCGACCAAACGGCTCTCGGCTGTGCGCTGGGGCATCGCCGGAAAGATCGTCATGGCCTGGGTGCTTACCCTCCCGGTCTGCATCGGCATGGCCTGGGGGATCCAGAAGGCCTTGGCCTATTACCATATCGGGTAAGGCGGTCCCCTCTGTCTTTCTCTTCTGAATAGTTCTTCAACGCATGATTGATCCTGCCAAAATAAAAACATTTATTCAGGATACCCTCGGCTGCGGATGCCCGGAGGAGGTGTTTCGCTCCATTGACAGCAGGCAGCACGTTCGCTTGAATGAAAGGGTCCTCTTGAGTAGCTCGATCACGATAGGGAGCCGCCTGCTTGTTTATGTGATCGAGCCGAAAAAACCTGCACGGATCCGGCAGGACCTTGGATTTATCGTATCCGCGGGAAAAAAAGAACGCGATTCAAGGGGATTAAACAGATTCCGACTAGTGGTCGTTACGGACGATAGTTCGGAAAAACAAAGTCTGATTCGCGGGTTTGAAGAGCTGAAGGATAAAGATGAGAAGATTCACCTTCACGTGATTACTAAAGAGGAAAATATCATTTCGTCAAAGGACTAAGAAACGTCGCAGCTAAGGGAGGTTTAACATCCTCGATATCTTTCTCGTGTCCACGCCCCGGTAGTTTCCCGCCCGCAACAAATCGATAAAATTCTCATACGTAACGGCATCATAAAACTCGGTATAGCAGGAGCCTACTTCTTTTGGGTCATGCGCGTCAGACCCTCCGGTATAGGGGAGCTTCAATGCTTTTGCGGCATTGACCGCCCTGACATTAAAGGCGTGTGAGTTCGCGCCGTTGTATCCTTCAAGGCCTGCAATGCCGTTCACGCTCTGCACCAGATCACCGAGGCTCGTCCCCGGCCGATAGGGATGAGACGGGATCACCACCCCGCCTGTCTCGTTGACGAAACGTATCACATCATTGGCAGGAGCGTATTTGATACCCAGCTTGTCCGTATCTACGCCGAAAATCAGGCAGTGCCCCTCGTTTGTAGAGAACTCAACTCCCCGGAGAATCAGGATCAGATCGCCGTACTTCTCCTTCAGGATCTCGACGGGCTCGGACGCTTCATAGTAATAATGCTCGGTGAAGGCGACCCCGTGAAGGCCGAGCTCGATAGCCCGAAGTATTGTTTCCTCGGGATCGGAGTTGTTGTCGGTGCTGTATTTTGAGTGAACGTGGAGATCGATTTTGGATTTCATGATGTATGATTATCTAACAAGCATTCATCCATGGATGAACACGGATACCAACACTAATGAAACTCTCGGTCACAATGCCTCTCGCTTCCCTAGACCCTTGACCCTGGCCTCTCAACTGCGGTATTACAGCGCTCCCCGCAAGTACAAGCGAAACTACCCGCCCTCGCCTTCTCAAATGTCTCTTTTCCTTCCCGGTAGCAGAGGGCTCCGATAATCAAGGCGCCGATGGAATCAAGGCCTCCTATGCGGGTGAGCTTGTATCCTGCGCTCGCTGCAAGGAGGACAACCGAAAGCTGCAGGCAGGCGCGCGTGCAGGCCGCATCAGCAAGAATCGCTCGTGAGTTGAGCCCCTTCCCGACCTTTACCTTGGCGCGGATAAGCGCCCACATGGAAAAGATGGATACGATCGATATGACGATTCCCCAGAAGGTGCTCTCGGGCTTGTGACCGCGATAGAGATCAATGATGGATGTGATTGCGAGCCCCGCAGTAAGGACGTAGAAAGCCGTGCCGGTGATCTTAAGCGCACGCTGCTCGAACCGGTCCGGGGTCTCACCGCCGTTCCGCCTGACCCTGCGGATCATGTGCCAGATCCCGATTCCCGAAACAACTTCCACGAAGGAATCGAGGCCGAAGCCGAAAAGCGACATGCTTTCGTCTTCCGTGCCGAAGAAAACCGAGACCAGTCCCTCGGCGATGTTGTAAAAAATCGTGATCAACGCAAGGGCTGACGCCCAGGCATAAAGCTTGTTTTTATTCGGGCCAAAGCCGATCGAAATCACCGTCGTCTGAGTCCTCTGGGGAGTGGATTTGAAGTGCGCCCGTTTTTATACCATGTTTCATTCATGTTTATCAATATAAAAAAAGGGGCGCTTCTCCTGATTTAACTGGTAAATAATTATGCAAAAAATCAGAAAACAGCTGGAGAAGCTTGTTTGAAATTGAACGTTACGTCTTGCGTTGCTATAACATCGAGGGTCACCAGATTACAGTTGGTTTTTTTGGGCGGCTCATCGCTCAGCCGCGCTGCATACCGGGCATATGTTCAGTGCTTCATCAATGGTCTGCAGGACTCGCAGCACTTCCCCTCGCCCGGGACTACGGGCACGGCCGTGTCTGCCCTGCATTATTGTCATCACTGCGATTCGTGCAGCATTGCCAAGCGCGTCTTTCGCGTCAGAGCCGCCCGGCGCAGGGGAAAGGCAAAAGCATCCGTCTTTACCCAACCCCCGCACGTCCCCGGAGGGGACCTACGAAATTTTTGGGCACCCGTCTTGGCCTAAGGAAGCGTCCCGAAGGGCGAGCGCGCACTGTCTGAGGCAGCAGGCCGAGTTTGCGCGGGCAAGCGGACGTGGCTTTTTCTGTAAAAAGGGGTCAAGCGTTTTTTTGACAAACCAAATGCGTTAATGATTCCCGCTGATAGAGATTCGAATCATCCTTTTCTCGGTGGCCTGAAAGCCACAATTATAACGGTCGGATCCCCCGCTCTCTATCCTTAGACAGAGCCCCGTAGGCTAGCCACGTCTGAGAGCAGCGGGGGAAGATTTATCG
>JBLMWN010000260.1:0-3285 GCA_050257255.1 Betaproteobacteria bacterium
AAACTGGCAGGGCACTTTTGTGTCCTGCCGATGATCTTTTCAAAAACGTTGTCAACTGCTGGGCCACGCAAGCACGTTGATTAGTGCCGCATCACTATGTAAGGATTACTGCAAAGTGGCAGAACCTATAGCCGTACCGGAATGCACGTAAATGGTGTCTGACGTGACGGTCCCGGAAGAAATAAGCGTAGCAAAATCATATTTACCATTGTCGTCTGTCTTTGCACGAAACCCTGAATTTACGAGAACTGGGGAGCCGCCCCATTCTGGATTGTATGCAAACGTGTATGCTGTACCATTCGGTACGGCTTGCGCACCCGTTATGTAGAGGCATGCGAACGGCATAGGGGTGTCGTCAGGATATCTAACTACCGCAGTCCAATTCAAAATTGAACCCGGTACCATAGTCTGAGAGGACGGATTTATTGTTATCGTTGACCCGTCCGGTGCGGCCTCGCACTCACGTTGACTAGTGCCGCATCCCTGTGTAAGAATTACTGCAAAGAGTACGAGAAGCAAGGCCAGAAGTGCCATCCGCTTATGTTTTATGTTCAGACTCATTAAATCACCCTCCTCGCGACACCCTTTAATTGTAAAACCGATACGGAACATCCAAGAGTTCTTGCCATGGCTTTATCGTGGATATTTCAGGCCAAGAAGCTTTTGCATCGCCACCGTATATTAAAGCTTTGCTGAAGACGGAAGTAACTCATAACAAAGAGTCTCCGCTTTGAGACATTAGTCTTAAATAACCTCCTGCCTTACTACCCTCGGCGTTATGAAAATCATGAGTTCCTGTTTATTCTCAGTGGACGTCTTGCTCTTAAACAGCCACCCGATAAAGGGAATATCTGCTAAGAACGGCACCTTCGTGTAACTCACGCCCCGGTCTATGATCAGGATCCCGCCGATGACGGCGGTTTCACCGTCAGCCAGCAAAATTTCCGTTGTTGCTTCGTTCTTCCGGATTGACGGCTGGCCTGACGCGCCCAAAAGCGAAGTATCGGGAGCGTTTTTCGTGGCCTGGATCTTTAAGAAAATTTTGTTGTCTGGCGTTGCGTGGGGTGTTACGACCAGGGCGAGCTTTGCATCAATAAACTGGATCTGGGTGCCGCTGGCCGACGTTGTCGAAAAGGGAATGGAAACACCCTGCTCGATCTTGGCCTCCTTGTTGTCCAATGCGCTTACCCGTGGAGTAGAAATAATCTTGCCTTCGCCGGTTGATTCCAGGGCGGACAGCACAAGATCCAGGTTGAACGCCTTGCTGAGGGACCCAAAGGTGATGCCGATGGCGCCGCCGCCCGTCCCGGCGCCGGCAGGAGCTGGCATATTAACTATAAAATTGCTAGTGCCCGACGGGGTCACTCCCATGGTAGGCCCGCCGTTAATCCCGATTGAATTTGGGGTTGTAAGGCTGGTCGGGTTTCCATGGGCTGCATCAAACTTGGCGGAGGCTCCCCACTGGACGCCGAGGGAACGGCTGAAGGTTAAGGAAGCTTCGACGATCTTGGCCTCGATCATGATCTGAGGAATAGGTTTATCAAGAAGTTTGATCAGGGCAACAACCTCGTCAACATTCCGGGGGATGTCCTTGACAATGAGGGTGTTGGTTCTCGTATCCGTCACTGTCTCGCCGCGCGGTGAAAGGGATTTTTTAATCGTGCCTTCGATCGATGCTGCCGTCGAATAGTTTATCGGGACGATGCGGGTAATCAGGTCTTCCGCTTTCTTTTTTGCTTCCTTTGACTTCATTTCATCTTCGGCTTCTTTTGTTAAGGCGGAGACCGAAGCGATGCGGAGAATATTATCCTCGAGCACATACCCCAAACCGTTCATCTTGAGGATAATATCCATGGCCTGGTCCCAGGGGATATTCACCATGCGCACCGTGACCTTGCCTTTTACATCAGGGGCAAGGATGATGTTCAGGTTTGCAACTTCTGCGAAGAGCCGCATAACATTGACGAGGTCTGCATCCTGAAGATCGAGTGAAATTTTTCTTCCCGAATACCTGCCTCCGCCTGTCAGCAGGGTTGTCTCTGCTCCAGCTCGCGCCACTCTTACAGCCTCAACACGTTCCTTTTTCGCTGGCGGGGCTGCGGCCGCCAGCCCCTCTACGGGCTGCGGCGCTGTCACTTCTTGTTCTGCAATGGGGGCCTTCTCCGGTTCCTGGGCTGCAGCTCTCTCTTCTGGCTGTTCCGCCTTTGCAGCAGCACCCATGGCGATAAGCAGGGTGTTGCCTTCCGGGGTGACCGTATAGGGGAGGGTCTTCGTGAGATCCAATACTACACGGACCTTATCTTTGTGCGGCCCTACCCGCACCTTGTCGAGACCGCCCTTCCTGACCGGGATGACGTTCGGCTTTACTTTGCTCCGCGTGCCGGGGATATCAACGACGAGTCTATTGTTACCCACCATGAATACATTAGGCCTCATGGTGCCATCGCCCGTGATAACGACCTTGACCCCCTCTTTTCCGGCAGTTGCACGAACTGCAGTAACAACCTTTGCGGTCCCCTGTTCCGGCTGCTGGGCTTCTGCCTTTTCTGCTGCCGGTGCGGGCGCCTGCTCGGGTTTGAGCTCTTCAGGCTGTGCGGCGGGCGTCACTGTTTCAGGGGCTGCCTTCGCCTCCTCAGCTGGCTTGCTCAACTCTACGATAAGTTTGCCCTCGGACTGATACACCTTCGACTCCACCGCCTGGGAAAGCCCGATCTCGAGCCGCGCTATATTGTCCTTCTGGCTGGGGATGATATCTGTAACGGCACCGCTGTTCACCACGATTCGGTCCTGCAGCTTTCCGATATCAGCATCGGTAATATCGACAACCAGCCTGAGGGGTTCGGTAAGCTGGAACGACGTATACTGGAGAATGGGCTCGTTTCCTACGACGGTAATTTCCGTTTTCCCATCCGCAGCACGGGGTTCGATCTTACTGAGGATAACCTGCGTGCCCTGCTGCGTCCCGGCAGCAGGCGCTTTTGCTGCACACCCGTGGAGTGCTGATACGAGAGAGATGAGGATTATCAACCAACATGCCTTCAGCGGTTGAGTGAACTTCATTGCATCCCCTCCTGTTTTTTCCGGAGCTCGATGACGATCTCTTTACGCTCGGTTTCCCCCGAAAAGTTTTTGAATTTTTCTTCGATAACCATCCTGTCCTGCGTAATTTTTTTGACAACGCCCCTGTTCTGTCCGATTATGGTTCCGACACGAACAAAATAGCCCTTGCCGTCAGGTCCTTCAAGCATTGCGTTGAAGCCGAATCCGCCCCATACAATCCCCGTT
>JBLMWN010000261.1:0-2956 GCA_050257255.1 Betaproteobacteria bacterium
TTTCTTCTTCATTGAGGTCCCTATGCCCCGAGGCCGGCCCCGCCTGCGGGATGCGCAGCCAGACCGTGGTGACCTGTTCAAAGGCCAGCTTTTGTGCGATCCCCTGTCGTTCGAACGGAACGCACGCAAAGCCGGTTACACCCGCATCGCCGGACTCGACGAAGCCGGCAGAGGTCCCCTTGCCGGGCCGGTGGTGGCCGCGGCCGTGGTGCTCCCCGACGGCCTCCTGATTCCGGGCCTCGCCGATTCCAAGCAGGTGCCGGAGAAAGAGCGGGACCGGCTCTTCGACGTCATCCGGGAGCGGGCAGTCTGTTTCGGCGTCGGCATCGCAAACGAGAAAACGATCGATGAGGTGAACATCCTCCAGGCGACGATCATCGCCATGGAGCAGGCGCTTCAATCACTCGCCTCATCGCCGGACTACCTGCTCATCGATGCTCTTACACTTCCCCGTATTTCACTCCCGCAGCAAGGCCTCGTTAAAGGTGATTGCCGCAGTCACAGCATAGCAGCGGCCTCAATTCTCGCGAAGGTAACCCGGGACCGGATGATGATCGAGCTGCACGAGCGGTATCCACAGTACAATTTCAAACGGCATAAAGGATACGGGACACGGGATCACGTCGAACGGATCCGGATGTATGGGCCCTGCGAGGCACACCGGAAGACCTTCAGCCCCATCGCGCAGATGCTCGCTGGAGAGCCGCGGTGAGCCTCCTGAAAAAGATACTCGGCAAGCAGGGCGAGGACCGTGCGGCCCGGTTTCTCGCCAAACAAGGCTATAAGATTCTGGAACGGAATTACCGCACGCCGAGCGGCGAGATCGATCTCATCGCGCTGCACGAGGATGCCGTCGTGTTCGTGGAGGTCAAGACCAGGACGAGCGACACCTTCGGCGCACCAGAGCTCGCGGTCACGCCTCAAAAGCAGCGGCGGATGATCAAGGCGGCGCTCGCGTATATCAAGAGCAAGAGGTTTCACCAGGTGCCGTGCCGGTTCGACGTGGTGGCCATCAGCACATCATCGGAAAAAGAAATAGAACTCATTCAGAACGCGTTCGAAATGGATCGCACCTATTTGTGATGGAGGCGTTATGATCGAATTTCTCCTTCCAAGGCGTTTCCGGGAGACGAAAGAAAAGCTGGCCGGCTTCCCGGCCATGAGCGGAGGGTTCTAACGGATCCTCTGTTGCCAGCGCGCACGCCAAGTGGTATAGTGATCCTGCCCCGTTCACCTGTTCCTGATAGAAAACCGTGTCACAGAAATCGTTTAAAATAGGAATGATCAGTCTTGGCTGCCCCAAGAACCAGGTCGACGCCGAGCAAATGCTCGGCGTGCTCGCCGGTTCCGGCTTCGAGATCACCTCGGAGCAGAACGAAGCGGACGTGATCGTGGTGAACACCTGCGGGTTCATCGAGTCCGCCAAGGAGGAATCCATCGAAGCGGTCCTTGACGCTGCAGCGATGAAACAAGCGGGCAGGTGCGCAAAGGTCATCATCGCCGGATGTCTCGCCCAACGGTACAAGGACGAGCTGCTCCGGGAACTGCCCGAGGCGGACGCCGTCGTCGGCACCGCCGAGATCAGCCGCATCGGCGAGATCTGCAAACAGGCGCTTGCCGGAAAAGAACGTCTACTCGAAGTCTCGTCGCCTGCCATGGTCTACGGCCTGCCGCGTCTGAGCACGACGCCCGGCCACTACCGGTACCTCAAAATCGCGGAGGGATGCAGCAATCGCTGTTCTTATTGCGCCATACCGATCATTCGGGGAAATTTCAAGAGCAGGCCCTATGGATCGATCCTTGACGAAGCGCGCAGACTCGTTGATGAAGGCGCACGGGAGCTGATCCTTCTCGCTCAGGACTCAACTGCCTACCGCGACGGCGAGGCTGATCTTCCGATGCTCCTCAAGGCACTGGCTCGGATTTCAGGTATCGAATGGGTGCGACTCATGTACGCCTATCCTGGCAGGATCAGCAGCGACCTCATGACGGCGATGGCCGAGGAGGAGAAGGTGTGCAAGTACCTCGATATTCCAGTCCAGCATTTCGACGACGAGGTACTCCGTGCCATGAACCGGCGAGGCACCTCCGATGACATCCGAAGGACGATCGAAGAGCTGCGGAAGCGGGTGCCTGCCATAGCTCTCCGTACGTCGCTTATTGTCGGATTTCCCGGAGAAACAGAGGCCGCCTTCAAACGGCTGCTCACCTTCGTAAAAGAAGCGGAATTCGAGCACCTCGGCGTATTTTCCTATTCGCCTGAAGAAGGCACGGCTGCCTGCGATCTGAAACCGCGGGTGCCCGCAGAGACCGCCGCGGACCGGCTTCGCAGGGTTATGAAGGCCCAGGCAAAGATATCACTCAAGAAGAACCGCGCGCTCATCGGTTCGCACCAGCGCGTGCTCGTCGACGGCATGGAAGACATGGCCCTCACCGGCAGGCTTCAGACGCAGGCGCCGGACATCGACGGGATGGTATACTTGTCCGAGACCGAGGCAGAGCCCGGGGAGTTCGTGGATGTGACGATTACGCACGCCGCGGAGTACGATCTGATAGGGACGTCAAAAAAAGTATGTACCAAATCACAAGCATCAAATAACATATGAATCTCAAGCACCAGGGACAACGCTCCAAACGATTCGGAAATTGAAATTTGAAATTTTCTCTAAGGAAGGGAACTTTATGGATACCAGCAACCAACCGGCGGACGCAGCAAACAACGAAGAGAGCTTCGCTGAATTGTTCGAGAAGAGCTTCAAAAAGCAGGGACGGCTCGAACCCGGCCAGATGGTCGAGGCGATGATCGTGAAGATCTCGGGAGACTGGATTTTCCTCGATCTCGGCGGCAAGGGCGAGGGCTACCTGGACAAGAAGGAAATGACGGGTGATGCCGGGAACCTGACGGTCAAAGAAGGCGATACGGTCCGCGCCTATTTTGTATCTTCGGAAAATAACG
>JBLMWN010000262.1:0-6046 GCA_050257255.1 Betaproteobacteria bacterium
ACCGGGAGAGCTGATGGCAAAGCCCGCCTCGATGATATCCACCCCGAGCCGCGCAAGCTGTTTGGCCAGGGTGACCTTCTCTTCAACGTTCATGCTCGCGCCGGGAGACTGTTCCCCGTCACGGAGCGTAGTATCGAATATCCTGATTATTCTATTCATACTGTCTTCCTCATTCACATGCCGCTGTTCGTTTTTTTGCATTTGTAAAGGTTCTTCAATGGAAAAAGAGATTAAGACCGCCTTCTTAATCTCTCGCCTGCCCACCGCTATAAAATCGCTATTTCGAATGGAACGGACTAAGCAGCGGCCGGTTTCTGTTTCCTGAGCAGTTTGAACAGCGCCTCTACGATGCCGAACGCGACATAGGTGATGGACCCCAGGAACAGAAAAAGCGGGGGATGATATGCCACAACTGCAAGAAATGCAGCAATGGCGACCAGTATCCCGAAGGGACGGCGTTCCTTCAAATTGGCCTCTTTCAGACCATGGTAGGTGATGTTGCTCACCATGAGCCCGGCCAGCAGAAACGTCAATGCCAGCACCCAGTAGTCCTTGCCGACCACATCCGCCAGCCATACGAGCTTCAAGTGTTCCAGGATCTCGATGATCTCCTGGTATGCCAGCACCGTGGTCGCGATCACAAGAGCCGAGGCGGGTATGGGCAGGCCGGTAAAATGTTTTTTTTCGGCACTTCCCATCTGCACATTGAACCGCGCGAGGCGGAGCGCGCCGCAGGCAACGAGGAAGAAAGACCCAAGCCATCCAGGCCGGCCGAACGAGGAGAGTGTCCAGGTATACACGAGGACACCCGGTGCAACGCCGAAGGAGATCACGTCAGCCAGGGAGTCGATCTCGATACCGAACCGCGTTGCCGTATGCGTCATCCGTGCGACCCAGCCGTCCAGCGCGTCAAAGACGGCCGCTATCATTATAGCCCACGCGGCCCGTTCGTAGTCGGAGTTGAACGAAGCCACGATAGAATAGAAACCCGCGAACATGCTCGACAGCGTAATCAGGTTGGGGAGTATGTATATCCCTTTTCTCATTTGAGCACCCCGATAACGTCCCTCGCACCCTTGACTCGGTCGCCGACCTTCACCTTAAGCTCAGCGTCCTTCGGTAAAAAAATATCGACCCGGGAACCGAAACGGATCAGGCCGTATCGTTCACCCGTTTTGATTGTATCGCCGGACTTGGCATAGCACACGATGCGTCGAGCAATAAGCCCTGCGATCTGTTTTACGAGTATCTTGTACTTGGCGTGCGAGATCACCATGGCGGTCTGCTCATTATCGAGCGATGCCTTGTCGACCGATGCCACGTGAAATTTGCCGGGGTTGTATTTCACGAGTTCGACTGTTCCTTCAACGGGCGACCGGTTCACGTGAACGTTGAAGACGGACAGAAAAATACTGATCTGTTTCACGTCCTGCTTCAGGTAATCGGGTTCGTAGGTATCCTTCACAACAATGACTCTTCCATCAGCGGGCGAGACCACGACCCCTTTTCCCTGCGGGATAGTCCGCTCAGGGTCCCGGAAAAAGAAGAGCACAAAGAGAGTAAGCAGGAGCGCAACGATGCCGATGTTCTTCCACCCCAGCGCGAACAGCAATGCCGTGACGATTGCCAGGGGGATGATGAACGGCCATCCTTCCGAGGCTACGGGTATTCCGTAGTTTTTCATCATGAATGTAAATCCTATTGTAACCACGGATGAACACGGATCTTAAATTCGGGACGAAAGACCTTTTTAGTCCGTGAAAATCCGTGCCAATCCGTAGCGGGAACGCTAGTTTTTGCTTTTATCCACCAGCTTGCCCTTCTGAAGCCAGGGCATCATCTTGCGCAGGCGGTCGCCGACCTCTTCGATGGGGTGGTTCTGGCCTTTCTTGGTCAGCGCGTTGAATGTCGGTTTGTTAGCCATGTTTTCGAGCATCCACTCCTTTGCAAACTGGCCGGACTGTATCTCGCTCAGGATCCTCTTCATCTCCTTCTTGGTCTCCTCGGTGATGAGCCGCGGCCCGCGAGTGAGATCGCCGTACTGGGCTGTGTTGCTGATCGAGTAGCGCATGTTCGAGATGCCACCCTCATAAATGAGATCAACAATGAGCTTGAGCTCGTGCAGACATTCGAAGTAAGCCATCTCCGGAGCATACCCGGCCTCGACGAGGGTTTCATAGCCGGCCATGATGAGCGCCGTGGTCCCTCCGCAGAGCACGGCCTGTTCACCGAAAAGGTCGGTCTCGGTCTCGTCGCGGAAGGTGGTCTCGATGACGCCCGCCTTGCCCAGACCGATGGCGCAGGCGTAAGCGAGCGCCACGTCCTTGGTATTGCCCGACGGGTTCTGGTGCACCGCGATGAGTCCTGGTACTCCCTCGCCTTTGGTATACTGAGAACGAACGAGATGGCCGGGACTCTTCGGCGCCGCCATGAACACGTTCACGTCTTTACGCGGCACGATCTGGCCGAAATGAATATTGAAACCATGGGCGAAGGCGAGATAGGCGCCCTTCTTGATGTTTTGCTCAATATCCTTCTTGTACATCCCTCCCTGGAGTTCGTCAGGGACCAGGATCATGATGATATCGCAAACCTTCGCGGCCTCGGCCGGTTCGACTACCGTGAGCCCGGCGCCGGCCGCCTTGTCCCAGGACTTGCTTCCCTTGCGAAGTCCAACCATCACGTCAACACCGCTTTCTTTGAGGTTGTTCGAGTGGGCAAAACCCTGGCTGCCGTAACCGATCACAGCCACCTTCTTGCCTTTCAGGAGATTGAGATCCGCGTCCTTATCGTAGTAAACTTTCATCATGTTCCCCCTTCATCGGTAAAAAGTATTAGTATAACAAAAAAAGACACACGCTAGAAGCTCCCGTGCGTCTCTTTCAAATCCGCCGCCTGCTTATGGAAGCCTTTTTTTCAGATCGTCATCCTTGAAAATCTGGTCTATCGCCGCCGATAGCGCCTCGGAGAGTATGTTTTCTATTTTTTGAGGTGAGTACGGCCACATTTCGCTCTCAAGTTTGCTGCTCACATCAAGCGTCCTGACAATCTTCTTCTCTGCGGTATCCGCAACCACGACCTTCATCTGGACCACGGCCTTGATGGTTGTTTTAAACGGTTTCGATATGGAATCCACGCTCAGTGCTTTGATCTCGCCGCCGATGAGGAGGTCGGCGCCGTTCCGGTGAATATCTTCGGCCTTCATGTCCCACGCAGCATCCTTCACCACAACGCCTCTGGCCGTGAACGCTTCCTTGCTCCTCGCCCTGACGAGTTCGGAAACCGTGCCCTGAACGACCAGGTCGTTTTCCACGCCGCTCTCGTACGTGCTCTTTCCGAGGACCGACAAGGGTTTGCCGCGATCATCTTTAAACAGGCTCAACCCCACCACCACCTTCGTCGCCGCAACATGCCGTTCTTCGGGCTGAAGATAGCTGATATGGAGACGGATCGGCCCCCTCTCCGCACACCCGGCGAGGCTGACCATCGCCAGCGCTGCAATGCCGAAACAGTATGTCATCTGTTTTCGAATATTCATGGTTGTCGCCTTTCTGCATGCTGATATTATTCTCTGATGATCGCCACCTTGCCCGTACGCACGACTTCCTTGATGCCGATGGGCCGCAAAAGTTCGATGAATGCCTCGATTTTTTTCTCGTCGCCGGTCACCTGGAAGGTATAGCTCTTCTGTGATGAGTCCACGACGCGCGCGCGGAAGATATCCGCGATCCTGAGCGCCTCGGCCCGGTGCTCCGAAGGCGCATTGATCTTGATGAGGCACATCTCGCGTTCCACGTATTCCTTCTCGGCGAGGTCCGTCACCTTAATGACGTCGATCAGCTTGTTGAGCTGCTTGATGATCTGTTCGAGGATGCGTTCGTCGCCCGTGGTCTCGATCGTCATCTGCGAGATCGAGGGATCCAGCGTGGGTCCTATTGATATGGTTTCGATGTTGAAACCCCTGCCGCTGAACAGCCCCGAGACCCGAGACAGCACGCCGAATTTATTCTCAACTAAAACGGATATGATGTGCTTCATGGTTTATTTGGCCTCGCCTGAATTGCCTGTACGCTCCTGCTCGCACTCCGAGTTCAACGCTCGCAATAAACTATTTCACAGCTTTCAGCTTCTTCTCTTCCTTTTTCTTCTCTTCCCCGAAAATCATCTCATTGATCGACGCACCCGCCGGCACCATGGGGAAGACCTTCTCGTACCGGGCGGTCACGAAGTCCATGAGCACCGTTCTTTTCGCTTTGAGCGCCTCTTTCAGCACCGGCACTACGTCCACGGGCTTCGTCGCTCGCAAACCGACGGCACCGTAGGCCTCGGCGAGTTTCACAAAGTCAGGCGTGCTGCCGAGGTCCACCGACGAGTAGCGCTCGGCATAGAACAGTTCCTGCCACTGACGCACCATGCCAAGGTAACGGTTGTTCAGAATCACGACTTTAACCGGGATGTCGTTCTCGACCGACGTGGCAAGCTCCTGAATGTTCATCTGGATGCTGCCGTCTCCGGAGATGCTGAACACGTTCCGGTCAGGATGGGCCACCTTGGCGCCGATGGCCGCGGGGAACCCATACCCCATCGTTCCGAGACCGCCGGAGGTGCACCAGTTCCGGGGCTTGTCGAATTTATAGTACTGCGCCGCCCACATCTGGTGCTGGCCCACATCGGTTACGATGATTGCATCTCCCTTGGTAAGCTCGTAGAGCTTCTCGACCACGAATTGCGGTTTGATGACGTCGTCGGTATATTCGTACGTAAGCGGTCGTTCTTCGCGCCATGCATCGATCTGCCTGAGCCAGCTTTTGCGGATCGCCTCCCATGGCTCCTTGATATGATGGAGTTCCTTATTAAGGTCCACCATGACATGCTTCACGTCGCCCACGATCGGGATGTCCACGCGTACATTCTTCCTGATGGATGTAGGATCGACGTCGACATGGATGATCTTGGCTTCCGGCGCAAAACCTTCAACCTTGCCGGTCACCCGGTCATCGAACCGCGCGCCGATGGCAATGATAAGGTCCGAATTGTGAATCGCCATATTGGCATAATACGTGCCGTGCATGCCGAGCATACCAAGGGAGAGCGGATGCGTGCCTGGGAAGCCGCCGATGCCCATCAGCGTATGGGTCACAGGGATCTTCGTAATCTCGGCAAACTCGAGGATTTCCGCCGCCGCGTTCGAGAGGATGACGCCCCCGCCGATATAGGCCACCGGCTTCTTCGCCTTGGAGATGGCTTCGGCAGCCTGCTTGATCTGCCATTTGTTGCCGAAGACCGTGGGGTTGTAGCTCCTGATCTCGACCTTCTCGGGATAGTGGAACTCGGCCTTGTTCGTCACGACGTCGCGCGGCAGGTCAACCAGCACCGGGCCCGGCCGCCCCGTGGAAGCGATGTAGAAAGCCTCCTTGATGGTCCTGGCGAGATCCTTCACGTCCTTCACGAGAAAGTTGTACTTGGTGCAGGGGCGGGTGATGCCGACAATATCCGCTTCCTGGAACGCATCGTTGCCGATGAGCGCCGTGGGCACCTGTCCCGTGAAGACGACGATCGGTATAGAATCCATATATGCCGTGGCAAGCGCCGTGACTACGTTCGTAGCGCCCGGCCCCGAAGTGACGAGGGCCACGCCCGTCTTGCCCGTGGACCGGGCGTAGCCGTCGGCCATGTGAACGCCGCCCTGCTCGTGCCGCGGCAGGATTATCCGGACGTCCTTCTGTTCGTAGAGGACGTCGAAGATTTTGAGCACGACTCCTCCAGGATAGCAAAAGAGCGTGTCGACCTTCTCTTTTTTCAGACACTCAAGAAAAATTTCAGCGCCGGTTATCTGCTTGTTTGACATATGCGCACCTATTTTTTACCAAATTCCAAATCTCAAATCACCAATAATATCCAATCACCAAATTACAATAACCAAACATTTGGAACTTGGCGTTTGGTCATTGGTGCTTATTTGCTATTTGTTGCTTGTTATTTGGTGCTTGACTATTTTACTATCGCTCCCGTATTCGCCGATGTGACTACCTTCGCATACCGTGCG
>JBLMWN010000263.1:0-2927 GCA_050257255.1 Betaproteobacteria bacterium
AAACCGAGGATGACGACGTTTCTGGTAAGCCCCCTGCGCCAGCCCGGGGTTGCGGCTTTCGTCTCAGTGATCATGAAAAACGACTTTACCCGATTTGAGAGTTTTTTTCAAGTTGATTAAGTTGTTGTGGAGCGGCGTCAAATGTGCACCATGAAAACATAAAATAAATATTGCTTCCCTTCCCGACTTGAGATAGAATTCTCCCTGGCGAATGCGAATCCCGACCGTTATGAGGAGGTTCATTGTTATGCCGGAATTGGTCATGGTCTCAAACGTTGAAAAAATGGAAAAACTCAAGATATTGCTGGAGGAGCTCTTCAAACAGGAGCGCTACTCTGAGATAGGCCAGGCCATAGGCATGCACTCCATTCTCTTTGATCCGCAGCACATGATGAGCGACCAGGCCAGCCTCTACCACTTTGTACTCACGATGATCAAGGACCGCATCCACAAGACAAAGGGCAAAAGTTATTCAGCTTGGTATGCCGGATTCCCGAAGGTCTTGGACCAGCTGGTTACCGCAAATCAGATCGTTACCGACAAGTCTGCCGCTGAAGCCCTCGCGTCACACCGCGCGGCTTATGGACCATTCAAATCCCTCGACGACTTCTTTTCCTGGGCCCTCGACGACCGCCGTCTGCCTCTGAGCCAGATCATGAAGTACGTCGAGAAGACCGCGACGCTGTCTGCCTGCTAGAACATTGCCCGGCACCGCTTTAAAATATAAAAAAGTTCCACACCAGCTTCACGTTAATGGAATCCTCTTTTCCGTTCCCTTCCTGCTAGAGGGGGATGTTCCTCATAACATCGTCGACGGTTATTCCCGCCATGCACTTGATGTCTCTACCGCATTTCCGCTGAAAACAGGGCGAGCAGTCGATTCCCGTGCGTACGATGATGTGCGACTCTCCGTAGGGCCCGGTCCTCCACGGAGCCGTCGGTCCGAAGAGCGCAACGACCCTGGCGCCCGCCGCCGCCGCAAGGTGCATCGGACCCGTATCGGTGGTAATGAAGAACTCGGAGAGAGACGCAAGGGCAGCCAGTTCCTTGAGCGTGGTCTCTCCGGCCCAATTCAGGGCCTTCTCGCGCATCATTGACAGGATCCGGTCATTCGCGGCCCGATCGTCCGGGCTTCCTGTAAAGATGACCACGGCCTTTTTCTCTTCAACCAATCGGTCCGCCAATTCTGCGAAATTCCGTTCCAACCAGAGCTTCGTTTTCCAGCGCGCGGCCGGGTTTACAACCATGAGCGGACGCCCCGGCGCCTTCAGCCGTTCAAGCCGTTGCTTGACAACAGCGACTTCCTGATCGATCGGGAGCGTGCACGATGAAGAAGGGTCATGTGCGCCCAGGTGCCGTGCAACGTCGAGATAGCGCTCGAGCGCATGCCTCTCAATATCAAATGCCGGCAATCGCTCATTCAGGAACAGATACGAGTATTCGCGCGTGCGGTCGAAGCCGATCTTGCGGATGGCCCTGGCAAGACCGATCACGATCCCGCTCTTGAAAAGCCCCTGGAAGTCTATGGCGATGTCGTAGCGGATGCTTCGCAGCTCCCGGATGAAACGGAAGATGTTGCAGAAACCCCGTGCAACGGTGAACGGATTCCAGAGCATTCGGAGCCAGGCCTTCCTGCGCGAAACCAGCAAGCGGTTGATAAGCGGATGGCCTTCGAGGATGTTTGCCGCCGCCTCTTCCACGACCCAGGTTATTTCACTGACAGGATAGGTTTTTTTAAGGGCCTCAAGGGCTGGCAGCGTCTGCACAACGTCGCCGATGGCGGAGAGCTTTATGATAAGAATTTTCATGGCTGGCATGTGCCGTCAATCATAATCCAATTGGCCGGCCCCAGTCAACCCCGAAACAGTGGCAGAGGTTTGATCCTGAAAAAAGCATTTGGACACAGAAGAATCGGATTAGCATATGATGAACCCGGATGAAATCAAAAATGGAACCGTCACCACTTGGGTGAACTACTTTTCAAGAATAAATCCGCCGTTATCCGACTCTTATCAGATTTGATCAGTGTCAAATGCCTTTCTCGGTTGATTGCGCGAAAAAACCGATAATGCGCCAATGGAATTTGCACAACAAAAAGCCTCCTCCCTTTATCAGGGAGGAGGCTTAGGAGGAACAGGATGGCCCGAGTGGTCTGTTTATATCTTCCCGCCCACGGCCTGCGTGAGGGCTTTTCGGATCGCCTCAGGACTCTTCATGATATGCATGAAGCTGTTGCTACCCATCATGGAGAGGTCCGGAAAACTGATGGCGATGCGGAACCGGGCATACAGTGCGTAGACCTTGTTATCGGAAACCAGAATCTCATAGGGCAGGTGCGCGGTGGACCGGATGTCCTTGAAATCGATTTCGCTCATGATAAACTTGTCGTCCATGTACTTGTTAGCCTCGGTCGCGCCTTTCATGGCGACGCCGAAAACCGCCTCTTTCTTGTCCGGAATGTCGATCCGGTACACCTTCGTCACGCCGCCACGGCCCGTGGAAAGTCCAGACTCAACAGCAGAGACTGCTTCCTCGAAGCTGCCGTATTCGGCCAGTTTGCTGGGCTCGTCGAAATATTCCATGCCCATCATGTAGTGGTATTTGCGGAGCTTCTTTGCAGTCAACCCCTTAGCACCAAATTCTTCCTTTTTCCCCAGCGCGGCAGCAAGCTTGTCGGCGACACCCGACAGATCGCCCTGCATCCGGTATGCATTTGCCATGTAGACGGGGTTCGTATATGCTACCTGCACTTCATCCTTGACCTTGGTAACAGATATGCGGACCGCGGCTCCGAATCCGCCGTGCTCGGATTTCGCCGCATTGCCCTTCAGTTCGTCATTCGTCGCCACGATTACGACAGCATCGGGATACGGCGAGTACTCCCCGGCTATGGTGAACCCCTGCGCAATGAGGGCCGTCTTGACCTC
>JBLMWN010000264.1:0-4919 GCA_050257255.1 Betaproteobacteria bacterium
GATCCAAAGAGTTCTTGGTGGTATTCTAGAGCCCGCTCGATCTGCGCTTTCGCATCCTCGGGGTGGGAAAACCGATTCGCCGGCAGATGGATATCGGGTGTGGCGACCTTGGCCAGGTCCGTATCATACAGAAGCGGCAGGATGGGATGATAGAACGGCGTAGTCGTCAGTTCTATTCTGCCCTTCTCTGCCATCTGCTTATACTCGGGAATGATGAGCACCATAACCTCTCGCTGCTTCTGGACGAGAAGAGCCTTCTCGTTCTCTGTAAACCCCGAGCCCTTCTGAATCAGCCCCTTGAGGTAGGGGTCGTTTTGTTTGAAGAGAGGATCAAACCATGTCAGGTTGAACCAGACCTGAAGGTCGAGATAGTCCTGGGTCGTGTAGTACCGCGTCGCGTTCTGAAGATCGTTGGGAGAAACGCTGTAGCCCCTGCGGTCGAGCAGCTGCCAATAAGCCGGATAGGGCTTGATCATCGTGTCCCAGTTCGCCAGAAAGGAGTTCTTGAGCAGGAACAGTTTGTCCTCCTGGTCGAGCTCCGCAGCAGGCTTGAGCGTCAGGGTGAGAAACTTGTCGGTCGCGCCGTTCTCCACGTAGTCGCGGATCTGTTTGAGGAGAGAGGGAACGAGATTGAAGGTCTGGTGGATGTCGGGAAAATCGGTCAGGAGCGCGGGCATGTCATAATAGTCCTTGATGCCGTGCATCCGGACCCACGGTAGGATATAGGAACCCGTCATGTCATCCTTGTAGTACGGCTGGTGCATGTGCCAGACAAAAGCTATGTAGAGAGGATGATCGGACATGGAGGTAATAATATCCCCGGCTCTAATTCGTTGATACGCCGGAATCGTCACATCTTAAAAAAACCGCTCTAGTATTCGTGATTGCCACATTTGACCCGATTGCTTCGATATCATTTTGAATTTCGAGATTTGGATTTGATTCACTCAAGGATCGCTGTAATAGTACACTATCTCACCGGGACGCGCAAGCCCCAGTTTATCGCGAGCGATTTGCTCCATACGGTCCGGATCGGTTTTCAATGCATGCACATCGCTCAGTAATTTGGCATTATTCTCTTTAAGAGACGATATCTCTTTTGTGAGAGTGTTATACTGCGCTTTCATCCGGTAATATTTTATCAATCCCATCTCCCCGAAAATAAACGACGCGAGGAGATACATGCCGAGGAGCATTCCGGCAGCGATCAGTACTTTCTTGTTGCGGGATTTTCGGGAACTGCGGTCCGTCTTTAAATAATTGCGTTTGCGCATGTACGTCGCTTCGTGCCGCAGCTCCTATCTTGAAGTACTGGGGAACGAAATAAGGACTTTTCAAAAACAAAACCACGAAGACCTGCTTCGTGGTAGAGTTACAAATGGTTAGTTCGTGGGTTCATATCCATTGTTCACATCCGTTATTTCTTTTTGCTGGTTTTCTTTGCTTTCTTTGCCGGGGCTTTCTTCGTCGCCATAATTCATCACCCCCTTCCCTTTGGTGGAATTCAGAAATAAATTGTGAAGAATGAAGCCGAAACGCCTTTATTCAGCACGGTGGCCAATCGATGAATACGCCGGGGGCTTCGCGCCCCCGGCTGGTCCCACTGGAAGGGACACGATGTATGAAAACTACTTCTTCTTGGTGGCTTTCTTCTTCGCTTTCTTCTTCGCCTTCTTCTTGGCTGCCATTAGTTCTCCACCCCCTTTCGGCATACCGCGTTCGGACCTAAGCGGCCTTATCTTGAAACAAGCTGAGGAATATCATTCAGCAACGACATCTGAGAGTATTTCTCCCGGATCTTGCCGATCACGAGGCCAAGGAACTCTTCTGTGTCCTTGATAGCCTGCCCTGCTTCATACCGTGATATGATATGGTTGGATTCCTCCATGAAACTTTGGTATTTTCTGCGCATCCGGTCGAACTTATTGATTAAGCTCTTATACTGTTCACCAAGAAGCGCGCCGGCTGCCGTCACAACGGTCTTCTGAGCATCCCTGCCCCGGACCCCTTTGGGCCGAAACCCTTCGGCAAGAATCAGCGCCCGTGCCGAACGGGCCATTGCCAAATAGGCGGCTGCAAAAGCCCACTCCTCATCCTTGTCCTGGAGAAACTTGCTCGTTGAGAGATCACGTTCGGCCCGTGTCACCAGAGCGATAATCTCGGTAACCTCGGCAGCCCGCTCTTCAACGATACCCATTTCTTTCAACGCTTCATAAGTCATCTTCCCTGCCCACCAGAAAAATTTTCTTGCCTTTCAGTAACTCTCGAATGAAGGGATCCTTTGATTCCTTTCGTTTCCGGTATTCCAACTCATCAAACACCAGATAATCGATATCGCGCTTCAGCTTGTCTTCCAGGTTCATCACCATGTCGTTCAACTCCGTGATATTTGCCTGGCCGATTACCATGAGGTTGATGTTGCTGTCCTCTTTTTCCGCTCCCTTGGCGTAGGATCCGTAAATGAAAGCGACCTGAACTCCCTTGAGTCGGGAGAGCGATGTCTTCATAGCACCCTGGACGCCCGTGGTCTTAAAGATAAGACCCTTCATCTCGGAGAAGATCGGAGAGTTCTTATTCGCGAAGTAGTATTTTTGAACACCCCGCTTCTCTTTTGCAAGGAGCCCTATCTTTACCAGATTATCGAGCTCCCGCTTGATTCCCGCCGCATCTTTGCCGATGTGGCGCGCTATCTCTCTCAGATAGAACCGATCATCCGGATTGTTAAAGAACAGGCCTAAAAGCTCCGCTCTTGTAGAAGAGAAGAGTTTTGTCAGCACCTTTTGATCACCTCGTGGACAAAATATACTACAAGAGTGTATATTTTGTCAACAGAAAAATTAAACAAATTAATTTTCTTATGCTTAGACAATTTATCAACACTCAAACCAACACAAATTAAAACAAGTACAAAAAATAATAGTTTTACTAGCAGATTTACCACTATTATTTGCACGAAACTTCCACGCGGTGTAGACGACTTTCAGCCGTTATCCAGCAGACGAGCCGGCAGGAAGATGGCGCTTTCTCACGGCAAGAAGATAATCTCCGCATCAATGGCGTCTAATACGCTCCGCATACGAACAACGCAAGAGCAGTCGCGAATGAACGTCGGCAGACCAGTCGATAGGAAGAAGCTACATCCGTTGATCTTCGCCGAAAAACGGAAAGACAATCATGGAAATACTCTCCATTCTGGAGACAGAAGATAGAGTCAATTCAGAGAAACGACAAATTTCTCTTTTGCTCCTCTCGCAACTTGTGGTATACTGACAAAAATAGTTCGTTGACAAAATGTCCTCAAATGGCATCGGAGAGAAATGGACTTCAGTGAATTGGATTTGCCCTACGAAGTGCAACAAGGGATCGAACATGCTGGTTTCACCATTTGCACGCCGGTACAAGAAGCGGTAATCCCGAGGGCGCTCCGCGGTGAAGATGTCGCAGCACAGGCCCAGACAGGAACAGGTAAGACCGCGGCTTTTCTCATCTCGCTCTTTTCCCGTATGATCAGAAATCCAGCCGTAGATCTGGGAAACTCACCTCAGGCGCTTATTGTCGCGCCCACGCGTGAATTGGCGGACCAGATATACCATGAGGCCTTGCGGCTGGGGAAGTTCACCGGATTCCGGCTTCTTGCCGTGTACGGCGGCATCGATTACCAGAAGCAGATGGATGTGCTCCAGAAGGGCGTCGATGTGCTGATCGGCACGCCGGGCAGGCTCATCGATTACCTCAAACAGCACGTGTACAGCCTCAAAAAAACCCGGTACCTGATCATCGACGAAGCGGACCGGATGTTCGACATGGGATTCATCGACGACCTGCGTTATCTTCTCCGAAAGATGCCCCCCTTCGCGAAGCGTCAATCCATGCTTTTCTCCGCCACGCTATCCTATCGCGTCATGGAACTCGCCTATGAGTTCATGAACCTGCCTGAGAAGATATCGATCACGCCCGAGAAGATCACCGTCGACCAGGTTGAGCAGGTCCTCTATCACGTGGGCAAGCACGAGAAGTTACCGCTCCTGCTCGGCATTCTCCGGAAAGAAGCGCCGCGCCGCGCGCTCGTCTTCGTGAATACCCGTCGGGCCGCCGACATGGTCGTCGAGCGTTTGAACCGGAACGGATGGAAGGCGGAGGCAATCACCGGAGACATCGTCCAGAAAAAGCGGCTCAGGATACTCGCTGATTTCAAAGGAGGAAAGCTTCCGATCCTCGTGGCCACGGACGTCGCGAGCCGGGGTATTCACGTCGAAGCCGTAACGCATGTCATCAACTACGACTTGCCGCAAGACGCGGAAGACTACGTGCACCGCATCGGACGCACGGGCCGCGCAGGCGCATCCGGCAAGGCCCTCAGTCTCGCTGATGAAGAGTATGTCTTTTCCCTCGACGACATCGAGAAGTACGTCGGGCAGAAGATTCCCGTGGAATGGGCCGATGACAGCATGTACGTCAAGGAAATCAGGCGGACCGCCGAAGAAAAGCAACGCACTGTAGCCGCACAGCAGCCCCGCCATCCCGCAAAAAATCGCCGATTTTACTCGAAACAAAAACAGCAAAAAACTTATTAAACGTTGCCGCTCCATCGCCGTCCCCGAACCATTATCATTAATCATGGCTCCTCGAATCGATCTCCCATAGAGGGTTCCCATTCGCCGTCGGCAATAGCCGGCAGCCTTTTTCAGCGGAGTAAAACCCCTGTTCCCGATCGTGGTATAATAGTACTAGATATTTAGGACGGTTTTTATCTGAAATTTCCTCGCATGAGAGACGCAATCGGAGATGTCGGAGGACAAGAGCGGGAGGGCTCCCAATGGCTGCCATTATGACGCATACGAACACCGAACGGCCATGGATCAAATTTTATGAGGCCGCCGTTCCCCAAAGCCTTGCCTACCCCGAGATAACGCTCGGGA
>JBLMWN010000265.1:0-6152 GCA_050257255.1 Betaproteobacteria bacterium
GATGGCGCGATTTCCCGTCCTTCTGGTCAATGATGACATGGACTTTGGTTGCGGCAATTCCTGACCGCATCGTCTTTTCAGACCTGATCTCGTAGCCGGGAAGGTCGAGTCTCGCAAGCTCAGCGCGCAGTGCGTCGATGGAGACGCCCGCGTCCACCAGGGCGCCGAGGATCATGTCACCGGATATGCCGGAAAAACAGTCGAAGTAAGCGAGGGTCATATTAGAAACCAGTTTTCGCGCAGAGGCGCAAAGGTCGCAAAAGAAGGCTTATTGTCTTTTTTAAGGTAAAAATTTTTGTTTACTTTTTATGTTGTTTTTTTCTTTGTGTACTCTGCGTCTTTGCGAGAGATAAAAGATCTTTATGTTTTTTCTCCCAGGATATTTATCCTGTGCGCCAGGACGCCTGCGCCGAATCCGTTGTCGATGTTCATGACGGCGATGCCCGAGGCGCAGGAGTTGAGCATCGTAAGAAGCGGCGCCAGCCCCTGGAAGCCCGCGCCGTATCCTACGCTCGTGGGCACGGCGATCACGGGTTTGTCTATGAGGCCGCCCACGACGGACGGGAGTGCGCCGTCCATGCCTGCCACGACGATTATCACCCGGGCGCTGTCGAGGATGTCCCGCTTGCTCAGGACCCGGTGAATGCCGGCCACGCCCACATCGAATACGGTCTCCACCGTGCTGCCGAGCATCCCGGCTGTGACCGCGGCTTCCTCGGCGACGGGAATGTCAGACGTGCCGGCAGTCAGGACCAGAACAATGCCTTTCGTGCCTTTCTTTTCCTTGTCCTGTACGACAATGGCGCGCGACGCCTTATGATATACGGCACGGCGGTCGAGTTTCTTGACCGCTTTGTAAACTGCTTCGGAAGCCCGTGTTGCAAGGATATCGCTCCCTGCCTTGAGCATGCGCCTGGCGATGCCCACGACCTGATCGAGGGTCTTCCCCTGGCAGTAAATGACCTCGGGCATGCCGTGGCGCAAGTGGCGGTGGTGGTCGATGTGTGCGTAGGTCACGTCCTCAAAGGGCAGGTGTTTGAGGCGGTCGAGCGCAGTTTCGATATCGGTCTTGCCCGCGCGGACGTTCCGGAGAAGTTTGACGAGGTCTGATTTGTTCATAGATACCACAGAGCATGCAGAGCGCCTGCTATTCTTCCTTGAGCTCCCTGGTCATAAGGTCCTTGAGCGCCCGTCTCGGGTCTTTCCCTTCATACAGGACCTGATATACTTCGTCGACAATCGGCATGCTGATCTTGTATTTTTCCGCGAGGTCGCGCGCGGCCTTTGCAGTCTTCACGCCTTCGGCAACGGTCTTCGCTCCTTTTATGATGTCTTCGAGTTTCTCGCCCTTGCCGAGCCTGACGCCGAGGGTGCGGTTTCGCGACAAGCCGCCGGTGCAGGTGAGGACCAGATCCCCCATGCCCGCAAGGCCCGAGAACGTCGTGAGCCTTCCCCCCATGGCAACGCCCAGGCGGGCCATCTCGGCAAGGCCCCGCGTGAGCAAGGCGGCCATGGTGTTGTACCCGAACCCCATGCCTTCGAGAACACCGGCTGCGATGGCCACCACGTTTTTGAGTGCGCCGGCGAGCTCCACGCCGATGACATCCGGGCTGGTGTAGACGCGGAAATGCGAGTTGCTCAGGAGCTCCTGCGCCTTTTTGCCGAGCTCGGGGTCGTAGCAGGCGAGCGTGATGGCCGTGGGCATTTTCTGCGCGACCTCTCTGGCAAAGCTCGGGCCGGAGAGGAAACAGAGGCTCCGGTGCAGCTCCTTGGGCAGGACATCCTTGAACACTTCGGAGAGCGGCTTGAGCGTGTCGAGTTCGATGCCTTTTGACGCGCTGATGATGATGGCGTCTTTTGCCAGAAAGGATACGTACTGTTTCGTCACCGAGCGTACGGTGTGGGACGGAACGACGGAGAAAATGATGGGGTGGTCTTTCGCCGCGGTCTCCAGCGAAGACGTTACCCTGATAGAGGAGGGGATCGCGAACCCCGGAAGGTATACGCGATTTTCGCGCGTCCGGGCGGTCTCCTCGGCGAGCTCCTTCTCGTACATCCAGAGGGTCACCTCGTGCCCCTTGTCCGCAAGCAGCATGGCCAATGCCGTTCCCCATGCACCTGCCCCGATGACTCCGATTGTTTCGGCCATAATGAGCCATTATAATGGTTGCATGATTGCCTGTCAAAAGGTTTGTGGAGAGATGGCGAGGGGGAAGCGGGGAAACACGGGTCGTCAGCCGCCGGGCCACATACGCAGGCATAGAAACGAATGAACGTTATTCCCGGTCGGCTGGATGAATTTGCCGGGCCTCCCCATAGTTCGATACGTCAATTAAATTCAAATCGGGACCACGGAAACAGACGGACATAATCGCCCCCTTGCGCCTTTTGACATGCCTTCGATGATCTTGATCCCGCGCCTGAATGGTGCCGGGTCGGCGGCAGGTTATGCCTGTTCGATTGCTGACCGATTGACGTCCTCCAGAAGACGCTCAAGACATTTGGTTGCCGGTCTCTTATGCAGGGCAATCAAGATCCAGGGCCAGGCGAGAGCCCAGAAACCTGCAAACGGCGCCGCTATTGACTTCAGGAGGGAGATGCGTGGATACAAGTCAACAGAAAAAATGTAGACATCGAGAATCGGCGAACATCCGCGATGAGCCGGATTTTAAGTTTTCAGATGTGAATTATCCGGGCCTTGTCCCTCCGGGAAGGCGACCGATCGCGACGTGCGATCAATTGAGGAAGCGCCCGAAGCCAAAGGGTCGATTTCGAAGACTTCGACCAACTCCGTGAACCCCTTGACATGGACGCCGCCCCTCGGTTCCGATCTGAATTTGTCCGCCACCAGGCTCCATGTATTCCGGCTGAGAAGGATTCGCCCGGGCGTGCACTTGCCTTCGAGTCGCGACGCCAAATTTACAGCTTTTCCGATGGCTGTGTACTCTACCCGGGAGTGGCTGCCGAATGCTCCAACCGTAGCTTCGCCTGTGTGAATGCCCATCCGGCTCGTCAGGCCCGCATCGAGCAAACCCTGTTTTCGCCAGCGTTCGCTCAGGATCCTGGTCCGCTCCTGCATAGCAATAGCCATTCGGACGCATTGCTCGGCCTGCGATGCTGCCTGAGACTCCACAGGCGCACCAAAAAAAACCATGACTGCGTCCCCGATAAATTTGTCCACCGTTCCGCCGAAAGAGAATGCCGTGTCGGCCATGTCCGAGAGATATTCGTTCAGGACCGCGGACAGTCTGTCTGCCGGCAACCGGTCCGCCATCTCGGTGAAGCCCTTAAGGTCCGAGAAGAAGATGGTGACCACCATTCTTTTGCGGGTCTCGAGCAGGGTATGGTTTCCAGTCAGGATATTCTCCACGATCTGGGGGGCAAGGTATCGGTCGAGATGATGCCTTTTCTCAAGCTCCCTCGCGCTTCTTGAATAAGAGACGGCCATGGTAAAGATATTCCCGAGCATGCTGAATGCCCCGATAGCGCGGTCACCGTACATCCGTCCATCGTTCTTTTTTCCGACCGAAAGGGCCCCGAGCAACGCGTCCTGGTGAACCATGGGGACGATCAGCTCGGATCCGGAAAACTGTCCGGGGACGAACTTGTGCTTCCTCCGAAAAACCTCCACATCCACGACCTTCCATGGCTGGAGTGCCTGGATCGCATCCGGTTTCAGTTCCGCGGCGTCCATATAGTTCGCGCGTGAGCTGTCAAATACTTCCACGCAAACGAATTGAAGTTTCCGGCGGAGGACAGCCTCGTCGAGGTCGGTCATGATTTCGTCGCTGAACTGTTGAAGCACACCCTGGAAATCGGTCGGGACTCCTGCAATCCACTGCTGCAGCCAGTCAGGAAGCAGCCTGCCGAAGCCGACGAGAATAGCCGCCATGAAAAGCCCCGCGCCCACATGCGCGGTGGATTCGGACAGATGGAGCCAGCGGTTCGATGCATCGAGAAAGAGAACGTAGCCTCCCGCCATTAATAGTGCGGTCAAAATATAACCGGCTGACCTGCCCAGGAACGACTGAAACTCCACCAGCCGGTATCGCAGGCTTGCGTATCCGAAAGTGCCGACAAAGAGGGGGATGCTCAATGAACTGACCGGGCCACCGAACCAGTCGATTCCGAAATGCGGCAAATAGTCAATCAGACTGAGCGAGAGGAAGCCATACGCGGCAACGATGTATTTCGTCCGGTTCTTGTCGAGCGGATGCGCCTGACGGTAATTACGGGCCAAGGCATACAGACAGTAAACGGCAATGACGGCGACCAGCGCAGGATTGATGATGAACTTTTTCTCGGCGCCGACGTACAGGCCCCAGACATAGCGGAAATATTTGCCGGTGAAGTAGAGATCCGTCAGCCAGACGGTAACTATGATGAGCAGCGCGGAGACCGCCAGGAGCATAATCGCGCGACGATGGGTCCGAAAACCGCATATGATCCTGGACGAGATCAGGCCGGTGCCGGCGGTAATGAGGGCCGCGGTCATGTTCACTCGGGCTGCGAAGAAGGCCCACTGCTCGAAATTCAATTCAATCCAGAGGCCGACTGCAAGCGCTGCCGAACTGAGACAGGTCAGGAAGAACCAGAACTTCACCCGCTGATCCTGCCCGAAGCGTACCACGAACAAGCCCATGGCCAGACTGAGCGCGGCGGCAACGAGGAGAAGCGCAGCCGTATAATGCCAGCCTGACTCAGTGCCCGGATTTCCCCAAATAAACGATGCCAGATGATCAGTGAACATCGGGTGTTCTCCAGGTTATAAGGTTGTATTCAGTGATTGTCGCCGCCCATAACCGGCAGCAAAAAGCAGAGCGACGAAGGAGCGGCGCGTTTGGCTGTCCGAGGCGATGGGCTTGTTATGCGTCATTGTTTCAATGGCTGCATTAAATGTGCGATATCCGGTAGGGTCCGCCACAACACAAATGCGACCAACAGCCGGTACACCATGGGGAGGCACTACGAGCTTTCCGCCCAACAAAGGGGCTTGCTTTGCACATCTATCTACATCAGCGACCGAGATATAGGAATGCCAGTACGATCCCTGGCCCGGTGTGTCCGGCGTCGGGTTCATCATTCCGGCAACATCGTGGCCATCTTTCTGAAACAGGGTGTAGATGCCGAATGGCCCGGCATCAACTTCCTTTCGTGTCCACCCGAACAGTTGACCGAAGAATGTACCGCTGCTCATCTGATCGGAAGTGACAAGCTCGTGCCAAATGAAGGGGCTCTGCTCCGGCATAGGTCCTCCCTTGATTCGTTGTTCATAACGCATACCGCGAAAGGGAAGAGGCGCGGCGGCTTTTTGTCGCATCCCTTTTGAGAGGCTCAGAGGCAATTAAGAGGTATTATTTTGGTATTGTGACATTGTCGTCATCATAATCACCGCTCTCAGCAGTCTTATGACACGCGATGCAGTTCCCTCTCGATCCTATGGATTTTTTTAAAAATACTTCCTGATTTATTTCATGATGCTTCTCCCTAATATATGGAACCTCTGATATTCTTGTTGGGACACTGCTGCCAATTGACGCAAGTATTTTTCGCGATCTTTTCGACCGGGTATTTTCAGCGCTATTTTGGGTGAGGTATTTTCTTATTTCAGCTTTCGTTTTTTTGTCAAGGGCAAGATCGCCGCCGGGGTGTCCACCTGGACTATCTATAATTTTCAGCCAAGATTTTGCAGGCAATAATCCTGGCTGATAAGCGAAATGACAGCTCCCGCAATTTGTCTTGTATACCTCGTTCGTTACCTTCGGTAATGTCTTACTTTCATTATGCTCGCCAGCAAAAGCCCAGACAGGGGAAAACATAATAATTGAGAGTATTGATATCAGCCTCAGCGCCATATCCAGATACCTCCTTTTTTGAATTATAACGAGTCTGTAGAAAAAGTCATTTTGCGAAAGGCTACTTCTACTATTATCGTCTTTGATCTGTCCTGTCTGTTCGGATTATTACTTCAGCGCGGTAATCGGCTGCATTCCTAGAGAACTTAGGGGACGTTGTTACTATGCTTGACTTGCTTTTTTATCCCCTCCCCAACTTTCTCTGCACGTTCAATTGCACGGATCATACCAGAAGTACTGACGCCGAGGTAACGTGCGATTTCAGCTGCCGAGGCGCCCAACTCTTCGCGACATCTG
>JBLMWN010000266.1:0-12445 GCA_050257255.1 Betaproteobacteria bacterium
TTTTTGTAGATCTATATTTCTCGATCCAATAAGCGCGAGATGCCGATTTTTATTGGCAAAATTAATGCCAGAATATTGACGGTTACAACAAGCGCAGCGGAGCCCGTGATCAATATCCAGCCTCCGGTTGTAATGCGGCTGCCCACCGTCTGGGCCATGAATATCTTGTACACAGGCCATGCCTCAAAGGTTATTACGACGCCGATAAAGAGCATAGTGAGGAGCATGTAAACGATGCCTCCGAATCCCGTGGGAATCTGGGCCACGTTCTCGTGTTTGAATTTCGGAAAGATAGAGCCGAGCCCGACGCCGAGGGCCGCAATGCCGAAAGTCATCATGAAAACCGTAATGACACCAAGAATCATCATGAAGGACGTTACTTTAAGCAGGATGTTCGATACTATGATCAGCATCTCGGACAGCACGAGGAGCGGGAGCAGGCTGCTCCAAAACTTTGCCAGGAGAAAGCTCTTGATCGATAACGGCGAAGAACGGATAATCCAGAACGAAGCCCCCTCGAGACTGACCGCAGGAAAGACGAACCGTACCGCCACGGCGGAGGTTACGAAGCCCACCATGCCCAGGTTCAAGAAAGAGATGAGATTCTGCAGGAAAAAGCTCGGCATGGCCGCCCGTTCAATGGGCAGAAGTCTGAAGCTGTAAATATAAACTATCATGAGGGCAACAATGAGAAAAAGCTGGGACCACTGCGACGTATCCCGGAAGAACAGCTTTAGGTCCTTCAGAACGACGGCGCGCATCTTTCCGCGAAATGGCATCGTGATGAACGAGAAGAATAAGTCGGCTGCCTGCGACCGGGAGATAGGGGCCTTTTTGCCTTCCTGGGACCGTGACCAGCCGGCGTAGTAAATCTTCAGGCAAACCCATTCACCGATTACAATGCCGGCAAGGCCGGTGCTCCAGAGCAAAAGCAGAAAAAACACGGACTCGCCGTGCGTTTTTCGAAGGAGTGGCGAGAGGATCTCTGTTGCCCATGAACTCGGCAAAAGCGGCGACATGGGCGCCCGCATGGCGGTAAGATACTGTACGAGCGAGGGAAAGGTATCGGGGTCGACAAGTTTTTCCGGCTGCAGCATGCGGAACAGGATGTATATGACGACGAAGAACAAGAGACCTAAGAGGACGATGATGTCCTTCGCCCGCCGCGCCGGGAAAGCGTTCACGAGCAGCATGGTGATGATGATGCCTATGGCTGCAGGAATGAGCACAAAGGGGATGATGGTAAGGACCAGACCGAGATAATATCCGGGAGAAGCCTTGAATGCGGTTCCGTAGGCGATGAAGACCGGCAAGCCGTAGATGAGTGTCATCCATGAGGAATCGATGAGGGTCTCCGTAAATTTCGTACGAAAAATACTTTCGATCCTGACGGGGGACGACAGCAGGATCTCAAGCTCTCCCGATAAGTAATAGGTCGATAGTGACGTGACGATATTACTGAATATGAGGATGGAAAAGAAGGTCAATAAGATCATAGAAAGCAACCGGAGTGCAAGCAGGTCGCCGAGACCTTCAATGGTTCTGAAGTAGCTGAGGACGCGGTATGATACACCGAATATGAGCGCCCAAAACGCGAGGCCGAGGAAAGCGAGCACGGAGGCCTTAAACCCGTCGCCGGGAGCGAGTCGTGTGAGCCTGTTTTTGACGGCATGACAGCGAGGTGTTAGGAGAAACACTGTTATTATCCTCTGGAAAGCGGTAATGATAAACCGTCATCGCGAAGAATGAGGCCACAAGGCTATTTTCTCAATCTGACGGGTAAAAAAATGCTCCGCTTTGTCCGCAATGAAAAGCAGCCGGCTTTTACAGTAATATCACTGACAAGAGATCTCTATTCAGACAGCCTCGTCTCCACCGGTGAGCCTCAGGAAGATTGGTTCCAGATGACTCTCGGGCAAGCGGGCCATGCGGCCAAGGTCTTCAACGCTGCCTTCTGCGATGATATCCCCTTTGTTGATGATTGCCACCCGGGTGCACATCTGCTCAACGATCTCGAGTGTGTGCGTGGACATGAAGACGGTAACGCCTTTCGATGCGAGATCTTTGAAAATGTCCTTCACGAGCCTCGCGCCGCGGGGGTCCAGCCCGACCATGGGTTCATCCACTACCAGGACTTTCGGGTAATGAAGCAGGGCAGAGGCCATGACGAGACGCTGCTTCATGCCGTGCGAAAAATTCTCAATGAGTTCACGACTCCAGTCGGAAAGGCCGAAGAGTTCAAGAAGTTCGGATATCCGTTGGTGCGGGTCTATCATGTCATAGAGCTTTGACACAAAATGCATGAATTCCGTCGCCGTAAGTTTTTCGTACAGGTAGGGCCTGTCCGGAATGAACCCGGTGATGAATTTGGCCTTGAGCGGTTCTTTCTGGACATCAAATCCGCCTATGAGCGCACAGCCGCTCGTGGGCTGAAGCAAACCGGCCATCATCCTGATGGTCGTCGTCTTGCCGGCACCATTGGGACCGAGAAATCCGAAGACCTCGCCCTGAGACACTTCCAGATTGATGCTGTTAACTGCGGTGAGATTGCCATAAATTTTTGTAAGGTTGATAAGTTTGATCATTGACTATTGGTCGCGGATAAACACGGGAATAACGAGCCCCTGGATGCCCGCTTTCGTGAGAATGATGATGGAGAACAACAATGAAGGCCGAACCCGGCACGTCGCGCTCCGGACTTCATTTGTATTCCAGAACCGTCACTTTCAGCTTTCCGACCAGCTTGATAATATCAGACTGTCGGTCAAGATTACCGGTAACGAATCTAATGTGCGTAGCGTCTGCAGGGAACTGGTTGAACGTGGGGTCGACTGCCGTCCACGATCCCAACCATACTTCCGGCCATGCGTGGTAGTAAAAGCCGTTTTTCAAGTACACAATGCCGGCGGCCATGCGAGCAGGGATCCCGGAAGCTCGGGCGAGCGCCGTAAAGAGCGCCGTATGCTCGTTGCAGTCACCTTCGCGCTGATTGAGGACCTCAAGGGCACTCGGGATGCTGACAACCGGTTTTTTCTTCAATGCAGCGTAAATCCACTCATTCAGCTTCTTTGCAGCTTCACGGGGGTCCTTTTCACCGGACAGAATTTTGACGGATTGGTCAATGATTTTCTTATCGTCGCTTTGGATCAGTGCATTCGGCAACAAGTATTCTGCCTGCTCTTTACCGACATAGGGGAGACGGTAATCTGCGTTACGGTCTTCCCTGCGGATATCGATGATGTCTTTGGTGAGCTTCTGCCGGTCTCCGTCCAATTGATATCCGTTGAGTTGCACGCCTTCCAGTCGGGCGCGCAGATAACCTACTTTTGAAGATTCTTTGATGGGGTCGGAGGGAATCATGGTCAGCGAGATAATATCGACCGCCGGTCCTCCTTTATCGCGCTTCTTTGCTTCCGTCATTGTTTCTTTCAGCAGCACATAGCCGAGAGCGCTTTCTTCTTTAATCGTCTCACCGTCCTGTGTGATCCACGACGTGGTCTCCATGCCTTGAAAGGATTCTTTGAGCTTGTAAACCGTCTGATCTGTATCCCCGACCTTTATGCGCTCTCTTGATTCGACGGTAATGCTCGCTTCTTCGCTGCTCATGGTAGCTGGGTTGAAAAGGGGAAAGTGAAATTTTTTACCCGGTTCCAGGCCCGCAAGCAGAATAGCCGGTTTGATGTTCGGTGAAAGGTAGGGTGGATCGCTGAACGGGATTTTTTCCGCGCGGGTCTGGCCGCCGGATACGATGTCCAGAACGAGCTTTTTGCCGACCACGGCGCCTTTGATCTTCACGGTGGTCATCGATGTCTGCAAGGCAAAATCGAAATACGTAAGCAGAAAGTTTCTTGTAGTATAGCTGTTGATGATTGTTTTGACGCGTTGCACTGATCCGAGGGCGAGGATATCGAGTTCCGATTCCTCGTACAGATGATAGGTCTCGGCTTCTGGTTTGATGCTGCTATACGCGTAGCCGATCTTTTTGCCCTGCTGGTAGATTCCGAACCATTCATCGGTTGCGCGGACGCCTTCCTCCGTGACGGCGTCGAGGGCCATGACCGGTGAGGGACGGAGGTAGGTCCGCTCGATGAGAAGGCCGACCATGGTGAGCCAGAAGAGAAGGATGATTGAACTCGTAATTTTCTTGAGCATGAGGATTGAGTCGTCATCCGATTAATAAGCCGTTACTTGATGAAAACTCTTGCATAATGTTATCCCTACGGGGCAATATTGTCAAATGATCAATGAGCTGAATCCATAAGGTATTACGTCGATATTCTACCTGAGGTGTTTGGTATGTGTGTTATTGAATTGTCGCTGAAGAAAGAAGCCCGTATTGGAGAGCAACTTCAGCACGATGGAATCGAGTAAACGAGAACGGGCAATCAGAGGTAAATAAGAAAGTGGGCTATGATGATTCATGATTTCCTTATACAGACTATTCTCTACGTAATGACGCGATCACGCGTGTCATCTTTGTTAAGGAGGATACCGTGAGATTCGAATCTCTCGCTCATTTTTATAGAGATAATAATAACGCCTTGAAATAGTATATTTTTTATGAGATAATCGCTCCCGGCTATGGGCAATTACCTCTCTGCGGTAAAAAAACATTTCGGTGTAGCCTGGCTCCCGCTGTGGGCAGGGGTTCTTGCGCTTCCGCTGACGGGTTCAGGAAACGCTCTCCGGATTTCGGCGGTTGCGGGCATATGCGTCGTTCTTTGGCGGTTTTTCAAGACTGAATTTGTATCGAATATCAGCAAAACATTTTTTTATAAATTGCCCCGCCTGCCTTTCTCTTTTTCCAAATTTTCTACCGTTGTTCAATCTTCTGCTGGCCTTGCTATCATAGTCATCCTGCTGGTTTTGCTTCCTCTCATTCTGAATGATTACTATCAGGATATCATGACGCTTACGTGCATGTATATCGTGCTCGCGCTCGGACTGAATATCGTGGTCGGACAGACAGGGCTCCTTAATCTCGGGTATGTAGCATTCTACGCGATGGGAGCATATACCTACGCCATCCTTTCAACGACCTACGGGCTATCGTTCTGGCCCGGCCTTGGCGCAGGGGCCTTGACGGCGGCAGTATTTGCCGCGTTCCTGGGCATGCCGACATTGCGACTCCGCGGCGATTACTTCGCAATAGTTACTTTGGGTTTAGGAGAAATTACGCGTATCGTTTTAAACAACTGGGACGGTCTGACCGGCGGGCCGAATGGAATTTCAAAGATCGGCAGGCCGGTGCTAGCGGGTCACGTTCTAAACACGACTCTTGACTTCTATTATCTGATTTTATTCATGGTGATCATTACCGTTTTTGCCATGAACCGACTGATGAAGTCCCGCATTGGAAGGGCATGGATCGCAATCCGCGAAGATGAAATGGCAGCCGAGGCCATGGGGCTCAACACGTTCCGGCTCAAACTGCTGGCCTTTGTCATTGGTTCGGCATGGGCAGGCATGACGGGCGTATTCTTCGCCGCAAAGATGGCCTTCGTATCTCCCGAGAGCTTTACTTTTTTTGAATCTGTCCTCATCCTGTGCATGGTCGTCCTTGGCGGTATGGGAAGCATACCTGGCATTATTCTCGGGGCCTTTCTGCTGATTACGCTTCCGGAGATCTTCCGGGATTTCCAGGATTACCGGATGCTTGCTTTCGGCATGGCTCTTCTTCTTATGATGATATTTAAACCGCAGGGGCTGTTAGGCACGGTACAGAAATAATTAAACAGAATGCAAATTTGAAAAGTATCGAATGCTTCTCTTGGAAACAAAAAATTTGACCAAGTATTTTGGGGGGCTCAGAGCCCTCGACGGGATTGACATGCGCGTAGAGCGCGAACGGATCATGAGCATTATCGGCCCGAACGGCGCTGGCAAGACCACTTTTTTTAACTGCATTACCGGTATGTACCAGCCCACGAAGGGGACGGTCATTTTTCACGACCGGGATGTCACCGGGATGACCCCCCACGAGATTACGGCCCTGGGTATTGCAAGAACTTTCCAGAATATCCGACTCTTTGGCGGCATGACAAGCATGGAAAACGTCATGGTGGCCGCCCATTGCCGTACGAGTGCCGGTGTCTTCGGCGCCATATTCCGGCCGGGACACGTGAAGAAGGAAGAGCGTGACATGGGGTATCGCGCCATGGATATTTTAAAATTCGTCGGGCTCGAGGACAAACACGACGCTCTGGCGGCGAACCTCTCCTATGGCGATCAACGGCGACTGGAGATCGCACGGGCTCTCGGGACCGAACCGCACCTGGTGCTCCTCGACGAGCCTGCCGCAGGTATGAATCCACAGGAAACTCAGGAACTGATGATGCTTATCCGGAAGATCCGTGATAATGGAGTGGCCATCCTCCTGATCGAACACGACATGAAAGTTGTCATGGGCATATCAGATCGGGTGCTGGTGCTCGACCATGGGGTCAAGATTGCCGAAGGTTTGCCAAAGGATATCCAGAACAATCAGGACGTGATCGAAGCTTATCTCGGCAAGGAGCATGTCCATGCTTGAGCTTCGGAATGTGACCGTGTCGTACGGCAGGATTGATGCGCTCAAGGGGATCAGCCTGTCAGTGAAGAGAGGAGAGATCGTTGCTCTGATCGGGGCGAATGGCGCAGGCAAGTCGACGACTCTCATGACGGTCTCCGGAGTAGCCGCTCTGAGAGGAGGAACGATTTTCTATGGCGGAACAGAGATTTCGGGGCGCCCCACACACGAAGTCGTCAGGCTCGGCATCGCTCAAGTTCCCGAAGGCAGGAGGATCTTCCCGCGGATGACTGTCCGGGAAAATCTGGAGATGGGCGCCTTTTCGCGCAGAAAACAGGAGATTGCCATCGACCTGAGGCGGATATACGAAATGTTTCCGACCCTTGCCGAGAGGAACCGGCAGTTCGGAGGAACTCTCTCAGGAGGGGAACAGCAGATGCTCGCCATCGGCAGAGCTCTCATGGCGAGGCCGAACCTGCTCCTCCTCGACGAACCGTCGCTGGGACTGGCGCCCATTATTGTGACAAAGATATTCAAGATCATCAAGGAAATCAATGAACAGGGAACAACGGTCCTGCTGGTAGAACAGAACGCAAAGGCAGCGCTCCGTCTCGCCAATCGTGCCTATGTCATGGAGACCGGAAAGATCGTGATGCAGGGAGAATCGTCTCAGTTGGAGAAAGACCCGGGCATAAAAAAAGCGTATCTCGGAGAATAAGTGAAAGACAAATGGGGAACGGTGCAGACGAAATATGAAGAGGAATATCAAGCTCACTCTCGAATACGATGGAACGAACTACCACGGCTGGCAATCACAGGCCGGCAGCGGCAGGCCAACCATCCAGAATGCCCTCGAAGATGCCATTAAAGCCCTTGCTCATGAAGAATTGAAGACCAATTCGTCAGGCAGAACGGACGCCGGTGTGCACGCTCTCGGCCATGTTGTCAACTTCAAAACATCGAGCAGCATCCCGCCTGCGGCATGGGCGCCCGCGCTAAATCATCTGCTTCCTCATGATATCAGGGTGCTGGCATCCGAAGAAGTACCTCAGGATTTTCACTCCCGCTACAGCGCTATTGGAAAGACGTATAAATACCGAATTCTGAGCAGACGCTCACCGACCGCGCTCTACCGCAATTATGCCTGGCATGTTAACCTGCCCTTGAACCTCGCACGCATGAGGCGGGCAATTATTCTTCTTGTCGGTAAGCATGACTTCTCGGCTTTCCGCGGGTCGGGATGCAGTGCGAAAACGACGGTAAGAACGATCAGGACGGCGATAATCAGGAAGGTCGGCGATTTTGTCGAACTGTCCTTTGAGGCAGATGCTTTTTTACAGTACATGGTCCGAAATATTGCCGGAACTCTCGTGGAGGTCGGGCTGGCCAGATTCCGTCCTGATGATGTGAAGCACATGCTTGAATCTCGGGACAGAAAGCTTGCAGGCAGGACTGCCCCTCCGCAGGGGCTTTATTTGGTCGATGTTTCATATCCGGAATAGGACCCCAGAACAGGCGACTGGAACCACAGTTGACCAACAGGAGGTGCCTCCAGGCGAAACGATTTAAAACCAAAGAAGAAAAATTCGGAATATTAGGAATTAAATCCAACGGATGACCCAAGGTGTTGCTCCAAGATTTTGAATAATCCATGTTCATCCGGTGTTAATCGCTGTTAAAAAGCTGTTTTTGAATAGAATCAACCGCTGTTTCTTTGCAAAGATGATATGATTCCTGAAAAATTCTCATTTTTGCGAAAAATATCTCATATATTTTTACAAAAAAATCAAACGGTTATTGCTGGCACGATACGTGCACGGATATTTACCCGGATTTCCATATAATTTGTCTTCCTGCAGATGGTTCCGGAAGCTTGCGTTTATTGTGATAAAAAGAAAAAGGTAGATTCGGGGGAATCTACCAATGATGCTTACGTGTCGCTCGCTTCCAAATCCCCTGAATATCGAAACAACAGTCTATTTAATCTCTGCAAATATTGATACGAAATTATGGAGTGAAAGGAGAGCGTATGAGGAATTGGATGAACGTCGTATTGCTGTTGTTTTTCACCTTGGTGCTGATTCCAACAGCGGATGCTGCGCCCGATGCGGCGACATGTCTCGGCTGTCATGGATCAATGGAAGGAGCCGTCAACGTAAATCAGGAAAAATATTCAAAATCCGTGCATGGCTCTTTCGACTGCGTCATGTGTCACATGACCCTGAAAGGGGCGCAGCACCAGGGGCTTTCAGGCAAGGCTGACAAGGCGACACAGGAGCTCGCCGCTGCGATTTCTCCGAAGAGCAAGATCGACCCGATCGCACAGGCAGCGTGCAACCAATGCCACCCGGATGTGTACCAGACCTACAAGGCAAGCGTGCACGGGCAGAATGTCATCGTGAAAAAATCAGCGGATGGCCCGGTCTGCACAAGCTGCCATGGTTCACCGCACTATATTCAGCCAAAGACGAGCAAAGAGTCCGCGGTCTATCATTTCAACGTCGTCAAGACCTGCGGCACCTGCCATGAAGAGAAGCATCTGGCCGAAAAATACGGATTCTCGCCGCTGGTCATGGAACGCTATCTTGAGAGTTTCCATGGAAGAAAGCTGAAGGTCGGCCACACCAATGCGCCTTCCTGTGTAAACTGCCACGGTTCCCATGACATCAAGAACGTCAAAGATCCTTCATCACCAGTCTTCGGTGCGAATAAGATAAAGACCTGCGGCAAGTGTCACGCGGGCGCAACGGAAAAGTTCGTTGCCGCAATCACCCATCAGCCGCTCCATCCTATCGCGCATTTCACCGAACTTGCTTTGATTGTTCTCACGATCAGTGTGTTTGTATTCATCTGCGTCCATGTGCTTCTAGATATCTTTGCGGACATCCGCGACCGTCTGTTCAGAAAGGGGGGCACCCATGAATAACAATATCCCGAACGAAATAGAGAGGTTCGACCTCTCTGCACGAATTCAGCACGTCATCATGTTCACGACGTTTCTGCTCCTGTCCTTCACGGGCTGGGGTCTCAAATATGCCTACCAGGACCCCGCGAGCGCCTGGATCCGCTTCTGGGGCGGCGCAAAGATGGCCGGGATCATTCACCGTGTCGCGGGCATCACCATGTTGCTCGACTTCGTCTACCACCAGTTCTATCTTATCAACCAGGCACGCAAGGGGGGGATGAGGCTCACCCTCGTTCCCATGCCCAAGGACGTCGTGGACGCGATTCACAATTTCATGTACTTCTTCGGTTTAAGGAAGGAAAAACCGTATTTCGGGAAGTTCAACTACATGCAGAAGTTCGACTACTGGGCGGTGTATTGGGGCATGTTCATCATCGGTGCGTCAGGTTTCTTCCTTGCTTTCCCGGTGACGGTATCGCCGCTCTTTCCCGCGTGGTCGGTCCAATGGATATGGGACGTCATCTTCGTCATGCACAGCGACGAGGCGCTTCTGGCTATCGTGTTTATCCTGATCTTCCATTTTTACAATGAACACCTGCGGTCCGAGGTGTTTCCCATGAACTGGATGTGGCTCACCGGGAAGATGTCGATCGAACAGCTCAAACATCATCATCCGGCGGAATATGATTATCTCTTCGGGGATAAGAAGAAAAAGTAGTTTTTAGGCAGTTCTGTCACAGAGGGAACAACAAAACGGCGGCTGATTCTGCCGCCGTTTTGCATTTTCTGGTTTTTAAAAGGAGGAGGCGACGGGCTGTCGGTTCAGGTCAGCTTTTCGAGGACCCCGTGCTTCATCCTGAGCCGTGAAGGCGCGCGGAGCGCGATCTCCGAGCTATGGGTCACCATAATCATGGTCACGTTTTTCTCCCGGTTGATCTTCTCAAAGAAGGCCATGATTTCCGCTTCGGTCTCCTCATCGAGGTCTCCGGTCGGTTCGTCCGCGAGAATGATCTCCGGATCGTGAATAAACGCACGGGCGATGGCGACGCGCTGTTGTTCTCCTCCGCTCAGTTCCGAAGGGTAGCGATCTGTCTTGTCGCCAAGTCCGACAAGTTTGAGCAGTTTTTCCGCGTCTGCGGTTGTCTTGTGTCCGCCGAACACGGTCGGGAGGAGGACGTTTTCGGTTGCGGTTAGGGTTGGAATGAGGCTCGCAAACTGGTACACAAAACCATACTTATCATTCCTGAGCTTTGAGAGGCTTCTGTCATTATATTCCCAGATGTTTACGCCGTCGACATATACAGTTCCGGTGTCGGGACGGGCTATGCCGCCGACAAGGCTCAAGAAGGTGCTCTTGCCGCTTCCCGAGTGACCGACGATCGAAACGAATTCTCCTTGCTGAATAGTGAGGTTGACAGGCTGAACTGCCTTAATGATATTGCCGGAAACCGTGTAGGTTTTCGATAACCCCTTCAACTCAATCATGAATTTCCTTTCTTTCTCTGAGACCTCACGAGGGCGATCATCGCCCCGATCATGATGCCGCTGCTGATAACCGCAACAAATCGTACTCCCGGCACCATGCCGTAGTGGCAAGGCATCCTTGGACTCTGGCAGTATCCGAATTTGTCCGGAAGCCAAAAAGATATCCCAAAAACAAAGCAAGCAGTGGCGGCGCTGATCATCAGGGGAAAGTGCTTCTTGAAAAAAAACGTTATGACCCCGATCGTCATGAGCAGCGCTCCGGAGATATATTCCGCTTTCGCGGTATCGGAGCAGTGCATCCGTGAGAACCCCTCATATTCGCACGCCGGAAGAATATACCGCGGCACGAGGATCAGGAGAAGTCCGCCGACAAAAGCGGTGATGACCACCAACTTCTTCATTTCAAAGCCTGTGCCATCCCGTCAAAATCCACCACACTGCCGGATTCTGCTGCGATTTTTTTATCTCGAAACGCAGCAATACCCCAGCCCATGGGCGTTTTAAACTTTTTTTCGGCGTGGACGTAGAAGGCCTCGTTCGCATCTATCCACTCACCGGTGACATAGTCTTTGACCTCGGCCCTGCCGTCCTTCGCGCCCGTTCGCTTCAGGTAGGAAAACAAGTCGCCGATGTCGCAGAAGTAGCGGGCTGTGTCGCCCTGCACGATCTTTGCCGTAAATTTTGAATTCATATCGACCATCATGCCGCATTCGGTGCAGTGAATGGTTTCCGCAAGAGAAGGGAATGAGCATGCAGCGATTAGTATGAAAATGGTCAGTAGCGTTCTCAGCGTTATTTTCATGGTTATTTCCTTTTCGCCTCGATTTCTTTTTTAAGAGAAGCGGCAGCTCCCTCATCAAATTTTTTGAGTTCATTGTACTGCTTTAACGCAAGCTCGGGCTTTCCCTGTTTAAGCAGCGCCATACCGAGATTAAACCGGGCGGTTGAGTAGCGGGGTCTCAGTGAAATAGCCTTTTCCAGTGCGGCGATTTCCTCTCGCGTCTTTCCGATTTTGCCGTAGGACACCGCAAGGTTATTGAACAGCAGGGCGTTTTTCGGGGAATATTTTACGGCAATCTCGAAATTCTTGACAGCTTCCTGATATTGGCCGAGCCTGTTGTACGCAGTGCCGAGTTTGGAATAGACGGCTCCCCTACCCGGGTCGATTGCAATGACCTTCTGCAGCGCATCAACCTCTTCTCGATACATCTCCGACCGCTCATAAAGGTCAGCAAGGTGATACCATGCCTCGACGTCTTTGGGATTCTTGATCGTCTGTTCTTTTACTTCTTCAAAGAGGCTCTTTTCAGTGCTGACCGGCTCAGCGGATTTCTCCGGCTCTTTGCTGCAAGACAGGCACAGCAGGGCTGTCATGAAAATGACGAACAGCGGTTTCATTCCGAGCTCCTTATTGCTTCATAGGGTTCAACGCGTAAAACGCCGAGCGACGGCAACAACGCTGCAATCAGTCCGGTTAAAATGGAAAACAAGAGTGCGCCTCCTGTCAGTGTAATCAGCTCAGGTGTGGATGGGAAGAGATAGGGGAG
>JBLMWN010000267.1:0-5107 GCA_050257255.1 Betaproteobacteria bacterium
AATACACCGTGCTTTCTGGATAAGATAATTTTAGATACAAGAGCTTGCCGGGCCCGATCATCGACACTTCGATACAAGGGGAAGCTAATCGAGAAGCGCACAGGCTCTGCCCGACAAGAAAGTCTCTGCATGCGAAGATATGACAGGCTATTCGTATCATAATCGGGTATGAAATGCAAGAAAAAAGTTAAAATATCACAGTTTCGCACTTTTGAGACACGTTATAAATTTCAATCTGAGCGCGGCGTTAGTAGCGTCAGAGATCGAGGGTCTCGATCATTATATCCAACGCGTGTGTTATAATTAGAGTAACGATTGAGTGGCAAAAAACCGTGGTGGAGAGAAACCGAATCATGCTGATACGCACGCCGTGCTTCCCACGATCGCGCGAGAGATAGCCCATGGACGCCAATCCCATCTTCGTGCTGCTGATAGAAGACGACCCCGATGACGCCTTTCTCATTCAGAAGGTCCTGTGCAAGGAAATGAAGGTTATCTTTGAAGTAAAACAGGTGGACCGGATCAGTAAAGGTCTGGAACTCCTGAGAGGTGGCGGTATTGATATTGTCCTCCTGGACTTCGGGCTGCCGGACGGGCAGGGCCTCGGCACCTTTGAAACCGTGCACAGGCACTCACCCGATGTCCCGATCATCGTGCTGACCGGCCAGGATGATGATGAAATCGCCGTCGAGTCCGTTCAGAAAGGCGCCCAGGACTACCTTGTCAAGGGGAAAATCGACGGCCGTCTCCTGAGGCGCTCCATCCGCTATGCAATCGAGCGGCAGAAACTGCACACCCAGCTCGAGCACTCCCTCAGGGAAATTAAAACGCTGAGGGGGTTCCTACCCATCTGTGCCAGCTGCAAAAAGATCCGCGATGATAAGGGCTATTGGACCCAGATCGAATCATATATCAGCCAGCATTCGGAAGCGGAATTCAGCCACGGCATATGCCCGGAGTGTTTCGACAAGCTGTATGGCCAAACCCTTGGGAGGAAAAAATAACGCTGCCTTGACGATCTGTCCGGCGTTCATGCTCCGCGGACGAAGGAAGCGCTTCATTTCCCTTTCCTGGCAGCACAGCGGGTAAACTCGTGTAGTATGGTTCCGTAGTACAGCAGCGTGTTCTGGACAAACTGCCTGAGAGACGGATGCTTCTCAAGAGAACCTAAAAAAACCCGGCGGGGAGGCCCTGCCGGGTTTTCACGAAACCGAGGAAAACCGGCTCAGAAGAAATAGCAGTTGAAGCTCACGCCGAATCGCTCGGTGCCGAACGTGGTGGTCTTAAAGGAAGTTTCCGCTGTTGTCGTTTTCCTAGGACGTGTAGCCGACATCGCATTTCTCCTCAAGGAAAAAGTTAATTTCCAGAAGCCGTCGTCAAAGGACTAACAACCCACGGCCGCTTTCTCGGCATGCACCCCGTGCCCACTGTGCCCCTTCGCGGCGGGAGCTGCGGCCTCGGTCTTCAGTATTTCCACTTCTCCGCTTCCCAGATGGTACAGGGCCTCGGCGACCTTGAGCTCGCCCTTTTCAATCATGTGCTTCAGCACCGGACTTGCCTTCAGCATGTCTTCGTACGACTGAAAGACATTCAGCTTGATGGCATTGGCGACGATTTCGTCCCTGCTGCCGCCCTGTTTCCTGGCTTTTTTCACCGCCGGAAGGATCTTTGCGACGATGGCGCCGATATTGCCCTCCGGTTTTCCCGTTGCTTCCACGGCCGCCGTAACGGCGCCGCACTGTTCATGCCCCATGAGGATCAGAAGGGGGGTATGGAGGTGCTCGGCGGCATACTCGATGCTGCCCAGCGAGACGGGATCGAGCACGTTGCCTGCGACACGGATAACAAAGATGTCCCCCAGTCCCTCGTCGAAGATCAACTCCGGGGCGACGCGCGAATCGGAACAGGTGACGACGATCGCCGAAGGGTGCTGGCCTCTCACAAGCTCTTTTCTTTTGGCGTCTCCGATGTCCTTCTGTACCAGGGCGCCCGAAACAAACCGCTTGTTGCCTGACATGATCCTGCTCAATGCGTCCTCGTTTTCAGAAGAGGCGAAAACAAGACCGATACAAAGTGCCGACGCAACGACCAGTGAAACGACAATGCTTTTCCTGAACATGCAACTCCTCCTTTTATACCTGGATTTTGTATTATGAGAAACGAAACCGGTTGTCCATGAAAAAGATGCAAGATAAATACTATATTCCTCTCATGGCTGTCAAGTGATTGTTTTAAGCGGTTTGGGTACAGTGTTTCCCCCGGTCGGAATGTCGCCTAACATTCAGTCGCCTACGAGCGAGGTCTGATATTCAACGCATATACTGCGGCGCCTTGTAAACAGGCTTCCTCGTGTGCGCTGCCCATGACCAAGAGGCCCGGTATCGTGCTCGAGAGTGTTTCAAAGTCACAGTTGTTCAGCATTTCTTTTCTGAGGATGTCCAGGTACATCGGTCCGAGCGACAGGGCAAACCCGCCGATAACAACTATCCTGTCAAGTCCCTGCGCAGCCGTCAACAACAACAGCACTCTCGCGAGATGCCCTGTACATTGGCGAATGATGTCAAGCGCCCAGGCATCATGCATCTTCGCGGCAGGGACGATGTGCTCTTCATTGGTTAGCGTATCCGCCGCTCCATGGAACAGTGTTGCACACGCGGACTGGTCGAACCGTTCCTTATCATGCTTCGCCCGTGATCGCGCAAAGCGTTCGATCCCTCTCCTGGAAGCAATGGCACCGAGGTGGCCCGTCCCTCCGCAGTCGCAGGACAGCGCGCCGGGCGAGGCATCGATTTTGATATGGCCTATTTCCCCGGCAAAAGGCGCCTCATCGAGGACTCCATGCGGATGGAGCCTGTCGAATATTTTACTTCCAATTCCGCTGCTGACGGTTACAACGAGAAAACGGTCATCCGTTACTGTACGACTGATGTGCCATGCCGCTGCCGAGATGTCATTGATAATGTATGTCGTGCGTCCTGTCCGTTTTGCAATCTCGCTTTGTAAATCCGGCATTTCGGCATCTTTGCCGACAAGGGTAGGGGCGCTCAGGATTTGTGATGGATGCGCTATTGGCCCGGGGAACGAGATGACGATCGGCGCTTCCTCCGGCACCATGTTTTTAAAGCTCAGCTCGTATCCGGCAATGATATCAATGATATCTTGCCACACGCGATCCGGAGAATGTCCATGAATGAAACTTGCGGCTCTTTTCTTTTGAATATGAAAGAGAGACGCGTTCTCATCTGCAAGGGCGCATCTGATATGAGTCCCTCCGATATCAATTACTATGGCGGACATTGTCTGGCTCTTTCCCCGGAATCATTCGCGGTCGATCAAAAAAAAGCATATAATAAGCATCGATGAAATGCAAGCAGTTTGAAGGACATAAGGCTTCAGTTCGGAGGGGATTTTAAGAGCAGGGACAGGTCGGCACTCAAAGGATGTTCATCCAGATAGACAAAAAAAGAGGGAGCGATGATGCTCCCTCTTTTTAGCATGATCCTTCAGGGCTTCGGATGTCAGTTATCAATCGACAACTCGGCATCCCCCACATCTACTTTTGAAGCCAGATAATTCACGGAATTGAATCCGTACAGCTTCACTTCTACCCCAACGTTGTCAGCGAGAACGCCGTCCACGTCGGCAGTGCTGTAATCCACGGTTATTGTTTTACCGCCTTTGTAGGTGAGCGTAAAGGTATGGTCCGTCGTGTTCAGGTTCGAGACCGTTCCCTCGATCTTCACGTAAATCGCGGAGGCAATGATGGTATTCGTCAAAAAATCGATGTTCGAGGACATGACCTGTACTCTCAGTCCGTCGGTCTCCGCGAGCTGTAGCAGGCTGTCAAGCCCGGGCTGCTGCGTCGTCGTGATCCCGGAATAGAGCACGCTGAACGTGGAAGTCTCCCTTGTGAGGGTGAATGTATGATCCGTCGTGGAGAGGCCGGAGATCAGGCCTGTGATCCCCTCGGGATGACCAAGGGCCTCCATCTCTTCGGCGTGCAGGGGCGAGACCTTCATGGTCACGGAGCAGGTCGATGGTGTGCCGAAACTGGCCACTTCAAAGTCTTTAAGATTGAAATCGAGTGCCAGCTTGTTTGGCTGATTGACGAGCACGTTCACTGCGCCGTTGATGTCCAGCGTGCAGGTCGTTCCGCTGCAGTTCAGGGTATTCACTTTGCTCCCCTCGTCCTTGTAGGAAACAAAGGAGCAGAGCGAGGTTGTATCAGGCGGCGTTGCGGTGGGTGCGCTCGTTAGATCAACGCTCTTTTCGAACTCGACATGTATCCTGTTATACGGCACGGCCGGACACTGTGTAACACTCACGAGCTGCATCACATTCGCGAGCTCTGCGATATCCACGGCAGTGGGAGTTGTGAGCACATCACACGTGGCACCCGAGCCGGTGTTCAGCATCTGCACCCTGTCGATAGTCGCGGTCACCTGTGTAAACAATGACGACATATCGTCTGTGAGGTAAAGTCCTACGGCAGCGGAAGAGGTGCCGCCACCGCCTCCTCCACAGGAGTAAAGCAGGAATCCAGAAAAACCTAAAACCAAGGTCGTTGCTATCACTACGAATAAGACTTTTTTCCTGTTCATGATGCGCCTCCTTAAATGATAATGTATTCACGAATAAACGGCTAAGATGTGAGCTGACCCGCAGGCGTTTGCTTATAGAAAAGAGATACCACGGATTCGTGGCTTGTGAAGTGATGCAAATCACACAAACGTTGTATCGCGTATTTCTCCGCCCGGGAGCGATATGCGCATACACGGTGGAATGGTGTGTGAAGACAGGGATTAAGACGCGTCAGATGCCCGTTTTCTCGCGCACCTCGCGATCACCTGCCAGAAGTTCTTCCGCCTGTTCCTGGTCCTCTTTCAGCAACAATGCTTGAAATTCCCCCACATGAGTCTTTTCTTCCCGCGCTATGTCGAGAAGTATTTTTCGTATTTCCTCCTTTCGGGCCAAAGCTGCCATCTGCTCGTACAAGCTGATGGCGTCCAGTTCGGCAATGATCCCGGCCCGAAGGATCTCCTTGTCAAGATCCTCTTTCTTTACTGTGTCAAGCTGCAGGGGAATTTTCGACAGCATGGCTTTGTCT
>JBLMWN010000268.1:0-6571 GCA_050257255.1 Betaproteobacteria bacterium
GACGGGCCTTTTTTCTCGCCGGCGGCCGCGCCCGTTCCGGCAGCCTTGTCAGTGAGCCGGAACCGCAGCGCAGCATTCGTAATCCTGAGCACATTCTGTCTCGTCTGGATGACAATCGAAACGTTGGCGGTCATGCCCGGCATAAGTTTGAGATCCTTGTTGTTCACCTGGATCACGACATCATAGGTCACGACGTTCTGAACAGTAATGGGGGCCTTCCTGATCTGCCATACTTTTCCCTCGAACGAGGTGTCGGGATAGGCGTCAACGGTGAAACCCACTTCCTGCCCGACCCTTATTACACCGATGTCCGACTCGGCCACGTTCGTGTCGATCTGCATTTTCGTGAGGTCCTGGGCGATCGTGAACAGCGTGGGCGTTTGGAAGCTTGCGGCAACGGTCTGCCCCACATCAACGTTCCGGGAGATCACCACGCCGTCGACAGGGGAGATGATCTTCGTGTATGCGAGGTTCTGTTTGGCGTAATCGAGCGAAGCCTTTGCCTGTTCGATCTGCGCTTTCGCCGAGTTTACCAGCGCCTTGTCGGTCTGGTAGTTCGTCTCAGCCGTGTCCAGGTCGCTCTGCGGGATGAGATTTTTTGATAGCAGCTCCTTGTTCCGATCAAACGTCTTTTTATCGTTGGCGAGCGCAGTCTGCGCCTTTTCAAGGTTGGCCTGGGCCGAGAACAGGTTCGCCTGGGCCTGCTGCACCTGGGACTCGAACGTGGAAGGGTCGATCTGCGCGATGATCTGTCGCTTCTTGACTCGGGAATTGAAATCAACGTAGAGGGTCTTGATCGTCCCTGACACCTGCGTACCCACCTGCACCGTGGTCACGGCGTTGACCGTGCCCGTAGCCGTCACGGCCTGTTGGATATCGCCCTTGGTTACCGGATCCGTACGGTACGACGGAGTATCTCCCTTGCAGCTGAAGAGCAGAACTGCCAGGATGCTGATCATGAAAAGACCAGGAGAAGCAGCCGCGTTTGTTTTTTTCATTGTTGTCACCTTTATCCGATTTCCCGTTGCTCCTCACGCGTACGAAAAATGGCGAGCTTGCCGAATCTCTGCTGGAACGTATCCAAGTATGTATAGATAACGGGCGTAATATACAAGGTCAACAGCTGTGAAAAAACGAGGCCACCGACCACGGCGAGGCCCAGCGGCCTACGCGCCTCGGCGCCGGCCCCAAGTCCCAGCGCAATCGGAAGTGTGCCCATGAGGGCCGACATGGTCGTCATCATGATCGGACGGAACCTGATCAGCGCCCCTTCGAAGATCGCAGCCTCCGGGCTTTTCCCCTCCTTCCGCTCCGCCTCGAGCGCGAAGTCGATCATCATGATGGCGTTCTTCTTCACGATCCCGATGAGCATGATGACGCCAACGTATCCGTAGATATTCAGCTCCTTGCCGAACAGGAGCAAGGTCACGAGCGCTCCGACACCCGCGGCAGGCAGGCCGGAGAGGATCGTGAGCGGATGGATGAAACTTTCATACAGGACACCCAGCACAATGTAGATCACCAGGACCGCCAGGATCAGGAGCAGGAACAGTCCTTGCGTGGACGACTGGAACGCCTGCGCCGTACCCTGGAAACTGGTGGTGACCGATGCGGGCAGCGTCGCCTTTGCCGCCTTATCCACAAGGGATACGGCTTCGCTCAACGACACACCCGGCCGGAGATTAAAGGATATCGTCACGGCAGGAAGCTGACCCAGGTGGTTCACGAGGAGCGGACCTGTGGCCACCGTAGGCTTGGTGACCACGTTGAGCGGCACCAGCTTTCCTGACGACGAACGCACGTACAGCATGGCGAGCGAGGACGGATCGGCCTGGAACTCGGGCAGGAGCTCCATAATCACCTGGTACTGGTTCGTCGGCGCCAGTATGGTGGAAACTTGCAGAGAACTGTAGGCCATGCTGAGTGCGGTTTCGATCTGCTGGGCCGTGACTCCCAGGGCCGCCGCCTTGTCCCGGTCGATGTCGAGGTTCACCTGGGGGTTCTTGATCAGGAGGTCGCTCGTCACGTCCTGAAGCTGCGGAACCGCCCGCAGCTTCGCTTCGAGCGCGGGCGCGGCCTGGTACAAGTCGTCCGCGTCCGGGCTCTGGAGCGTGTACTGATACTGACTCTTGGTGAGGGTCCCGCCGATGCGGATGGGCGGTAGGTTCTGCATGAATATCCTGATGCCGATAACGCCGGCTGTTTTCTTCCTCAATTCCTGAATGATCTGGTCCGCGGAGAGCTTGCGTTCCGAGCGCGGTTTGAGCCGCATGAAAATGCGTCCGGCATTGGCTGCAGCATTCGGCCCGCCCGCGCCGATGCTCGACATGAACGCTTCCACGTTCGGGTCCTGGGCAATGATGGCGGCAATCTCCTGCTGATGTTTTCTCATGTCCTCGAAGGAGATGCCCTGCTGGGCCTCGGTGATGCCGAAAATCTGGCCGGTGTCTTCCGTGGGGAGGAAGCCCTTCGGCATGATGCCGAACAGAAAGACCGTCAGAAAGAAGAGCAGGACGGTCGTGACAAGCGCGGCAACGCGGTGTTTGAGGACCCATTGCAGGCTCCGTTTGTAACCGTTCAGCATGTCGTCAAAAAACTTTTCCAGGGCCATGTATCCCCTGCCGTGTTTTTCGTTTCCATGGGGGCGAAGGAACCGGCTCGAAAGCATGGGGGTCAGCGTGAGCGACACAACGCCGGAGACCAGGATGGCGACGCTGATCACGACGGCAAATTCGTGGAGCAGACGACCCAGAATGCCGCCCATGAACAGTACGGGGATGAAAACAGCGACAAGCGAGAAAGTCATCGAAAGGATCGTGAACCCGATCTCCTTCGAGCCGTTCAGTGCCGCCTGGAGCACCGGCTCGCCCTGCTCCATGTGACGGACGATGTTCTCGAGCATCACGATGGCGTCGTCCACCACAAAGCCCACAGCAAGGATCATCGCCATGAGCGAGAGGTTGTCCACGCTGTAGCCCAGGAGATACATGGCCGTGAAGGTGCCAATGATCGACATAGGGAGCGCGAGACTCGGAATGATCGTTGCCGAGAGATTGCGCAGGAACAGGAAGATGACCAGGATCACGAGGACGATCGCCAAAAGCAGTGTTAATTTTACGTCATTCACCGATTCGCGGATGGATTTGGAACGGTCGAAAAGAATGTCCAGGTTGATGGACGCGGGTATTTCAGAGCGGAATGTGGGAAGAAGCGCCTTGATGGAGTCCACAACCTCGACAGTGTTCGTGCCCGGCTGGCGTTGGATGGCCAGAATTACCGACCGGACTTGCCCCTTCGCTGTCACGAACCAGCTGGCGATCTTGTCGTTCTCCACGCTGTCGTTGACGCGGCCCAGTTCCTGGAGCCGGACCGGATTGCCGTTTCGGTAGGTGACTATCAGCGGCCGGTACGCTGCGGCGTTCATGAGCTGCCCGCTCGCCTGGATCGTATATGACTTGGTGGACCCCTGAAGCGTGCCCGTGGGCAGGTTCACGTTCGCGTTCGCCACGGCATTCGCCACCTCGTCGATCCCGATCCCGCGGGAGGCAAGAGCCCGCGGGTCGAGCTCGGCCCGGACCGCGTACTTCTGGGAGCCGAAGACCTGTACCTGCGCCACTCCGCTGATCATAGAGATGCGCTGGGCCATCGTCGTCTGGGCGTACTCGTCCACCACGGCGAGCGGCTGTGTCGGAGAATTGAGCGAAACATAAATAATCGGCTGGTCCGCCGGGTTCACTTTCTGGTAGGTCGGCGGGGTCGGCATGTCCGGCGGGAGCAGACGCGCGGCTTTTGCGATCATGGCCTGCACGTCCTGCGCCGCGGCGTCAATGTCACGGCTCAGATTGAACTGGAGGGTGATCTGCGCCGATCCGATGGCACTCACCGACGTCATGTTGTCAAGGCCCGCGATGGTCGAAAACTGTTTTTCGAGCGGTGTGGCCACTGCCGAGGCCATGGTCTCAGGGCTCGCCCCTGGCAGCGAAGCGTTCACAAGGATCGTCGGAAAATCGACGTTCGGCAAATCGCTCACCGGAAGCAGCCGGTAGGCCATGATGCCAAATAAGAGAATCGCGGACATGATCAGAGTGGTCATGACCGGCCTGCGTATGAAGGGTTCCGCGATATTCATTCCTGTATTCCTTGCTTATACCTGAGACCCGCGCGCGGGACGATGGTTGTTTTGTTACTTCTTTTTCCCTTCGTTGTTCTTCGCCGCGTCACCGTTGCTTCCGTCCGTTTTCGTCTGTCCGTTCTGTTCCTGGTCGCCCTTCAATTCCACATGGGTGCCAGGAATCAGATTGAGTTGCCCGTCGGTAATTACTTTTTCTCCCGGCGTTACCCCTTGAGCGACCACGGCGAGGTCGCCGAACGATCGTGCCACCACCACCGGCCGGGACTCGACCGTGTAATCCGGCTTGACCACAAAGACGTACTGCCCTTGCTGTCCCGCCTGCAACGCCGCAGACGGCATGACCACGGCGTTCCGCTGAGTCGTGAGCGTCACAACCACATTGACGAACTGCCCTGGCCAGAGCCTCTTGTCCCTGTTCTCGAAAGTTCCCTTAAGCTGTATGGTGCCAGTTGCGGTGTCCACCGCGTTGTTGATAAAAGTAAGCACCCCCTGAGCCGGCCGTTTCTCGTCTCCGGGGATAATGGCTTCCATCTTCAGTGACCCTTCTGCCTTGTACTTTTTGATGTCCGAAAGATTCTGTTCGGGCACCGAAAAGGTCACGTAGATCGGCGTTATCTTATTGATGGTAACCATGGCCACATCGTTTGCTTTTACTACATTGCCCTTATTGATAAGGACGCTCCCGACGCGGCCGTCGATCGGGGATTTGATGGTACAATAAGCCAGCTGGAGCCTCGCGTTCTCCACGTTTGCCTTGTCCGCCTGCACAGCGGCCGCAAGGGCGTCGGCGTTGGCGCGCAGTTGATCATACTGGTCCCGGGAGACGTAATCCTTCTGGACTAGAATTTCATACCGCTTGGCCTGTTCTTCGGCGTTCTTTGCCTGGGCAATGTCGCGCGCCAAAGCTCCCTCCGCCTGTTTCAGAGCAGCCCCGTAAGGACGGGGGTCGATCTGAAAGAGCAAGTCCCCCTGGCGAACGTCCTGGCCTTCTCGAAAATGCACATCGATGATCTCGCCTTCGACCAGGGCCTTCACGGAGACGGTGTTGTATGCCTCGACGTTCCCGATGGCATTGATCTGCACCGGCACGTTCTGCCGGGTCACGTCGCCTATTTTCACCGGCACGACCCGTTGCACCACTTGCTTCGCCTTGCTGTCATTACACGCGCCGATGAATGTGATGACCAGTAACGTAAAGATTATTACGATCCCCTCATAAAAAGATCTGAGTTTCATAGTTCTCTTGATGCCTCTCTATAATATTTTTCACATCACACTTCCGTTAACGATTAAGTTTTTGCTTTGCCGGGTATCGCAACATGTCTACCGCTTATCGGACTGTTGTCCCTGCTATCTCGCTCCCATTGCCTTCTCGATACTAGCCTGGGCAATTTTATAATTGGCCAGTGCGCTTGTATAGTTCGCCTGGGCAGTAACATAAGTTGCGAACGCATCGGAAACCTCGACCGGGCTGCCTACACCGGCTGCGTATCTGCCATTCGCAAGATCGAGATTCTCTTTTGCTTGCGTGGTTGCCAGTTCCGCCGTTGAGATGCTGGCCTCTGCCGCCTGCAGGTTCAAGTACGCCTGGCGGACTTCGAGCAGTATCTGTTGCCGAAGCGATTCTTCATTTGCCTGCAGGATATAGAGATTCGACTTTGCCTCTGCAACCTGATGACTGGTTAAAAACCCGCTGAACAAAGGGAAAGTTAGGGTCACTCCGACATCCCAGTTATCCGTTGTCGTGTTATTCGGCACATCCTGTTCTATCTTGGAATAGCCGGCGTTTCCAGTCAAAACCGGATAGTAGCCCGATCGCTGCAAGCTGATATTCTCCTCCGCTGCCTGCCTTTTCGCAATGGCCGATTTCAGGTCAGGCCTGTTTTCGAAGGCCCTCGCAGTCGCCTCCTCCAGGGTTATCGTATATTTCTGGAATGAGAGGTTATCTTCAATCGCATACTCGGGCGCGTCAGGGGTACCCATCGTATTGTTCAGGGTCACCTGTGCAATTTTGAGTGCATTCTCCGCGTTGATGAGGCTCAGCTGGGCATTGCTCAGGTCCACTTCCGCCTTGATAACATCTATTTTCGCCTTGGTTCCCACATCATAAAAGCCCTTAGCCTGCTCAAGATGCAGTTGAAATTGTTTTATGACATCAGCAGCCACATCGCGGTTCCTCTTTGCCTGCAGAACGCCGTAATATGCCTGCTTGACGTTAAGGATCACGGTATCTTCCGTTGTAGTAAGGTCTGAGCGCGAGGATTCAAGGTTATATTTTGAGATATCGACCGATGACGATGTTTTTCCGAAATCATAAATGGTCTGGCTCAGCGTCACGCTGCCCGTTGTCGTGTTGACCGGCGCTGACCCGCCCGAGAGGGCGCCCGACACCCTCGTAGTGGATCTTGAACGGTCATATGAGGCCAAGGCGTTTAACTG
>JBLMWN010000269.1:0-4517 GCA_050257255.1 Betaproteobacteria bacterium
GTTCGCAGTATGATCAATAAACGGCGCTCATCGCATCCCGGATCAGACCGATAAGAAATGAAGGATAGACTCCCAGAAAGAAAAGGACCACAGCAAGACAGACGGTCACAAAGCCGCCGGATAATGATACCGGCTCATGCGCATCCTTTTCTTCCGCACAAGGCATAAACAGTACTGCTAGGATGCGCAGGTAATAAAACAGGCCTATTGTGCTGCTAGCTGCAAGGATAACGACAAGCGGCCACAGCGCCGAATTTGCACCAGCGGCGACCACATAGAATTTTCCTATAAATCCGGCCGTCAGCGGGATACCGGCCAGTGAGAGGAGCATCACCGTGAAAATACCTGCCAGCCAGGGCCGTTGCCTGGCAAGCCCCCGGTAATCGTCAATCGACTCCGCATCCCCCTTCTTTCCGGACAGAAGAGTAACAACGCCGAAGGCGCCGAGCATCGTCACAAAGTATGCCGCCAGATAATAACTCACCGCGGTCACCGCCAGCCTGCCCCCCGCAAGAAATGCAATGAGCAGATAGCCAAGGTGAGCGATCGACGAATAGGCGAGGATGCGCTTCACGTTCTGCTGAAACAGGGCAAGGAGGTTGCCTGCCAACATCGACGCAATCGACAACAGGGCGAATATCAGAAAGAGCGGTCGGTAAGCCTGAAGGTCGGCACCGCCTAAAAACCGGAGCAGAAGCGCAAATACCGCGCCCTTGGAGACGGTCGCGATAAAGGCGGCCACCGGAGCGGGCGCACCTTCGTAGACGTCCGGGGTCCACATATGAAAAGGGACGAGCGCAAGCTTAAAGCCGATCCCGACGACCGTCAGCGCAAAACCGGATATGACCAGAGGATTGCCTGCCGCGATAGAAACCTTTTCAGCGACCCTCCCAAATTCCATCGTGCCGAGTCCCGCATAGACAAGCGCCATTCCAAAGAGAAGGAATGCTGAAGATACCCCTGCAAGGACAAGATACTTAAGCCCGGCCTCGTTGCTCCGGACAGTCACCCTGACGTACGCAACCATAGCATAGAGGGAGACGGTTAACACCTCGAGTCCGAGGAAGAAGGATACGAAGTGTTTTGCCGAAACAAGCACCATCGAGCCGACAGTGGCAAGCAGAAGCAAGAGATAAAACTCCTCGGGGTTTCCCTCGCGGCTTTCCAGATAGCTGTAAGACAGGGCCGTGACGACGAAGCCCGCCACCAGGATCAGCCCCATATAAAAAAGGGAGTACCCATCGATGACGATCAGAGGCGTCACCGCCCTGGGGACCAGGCCTGCCGCAGGGAATAGCGCGAAGAAGGAGCCGGCGAGCCCCGTCACTGTCAACAGGACGGTAAGCATGTGGCTTCGGGAAAAGGCGATCAGCATCATCACCGCAATCGCAGCGACCGCAATCACAATGACCGACGACAGGGCGATGAGGTCAGCTGCGCTCATCGGAGCCCTCCGAGCGACTTGCTAGGGAGGTCGTCAGTAAAGCCAGTCTTACGGTAATTGCCCGACTTGATCGGGCAATCTAGTCCCGCCTTTTTGGGGGCTTTAAGACTCTGGATTCCCGCCTTGGCGGGAATGACGGCAGATGAGGGATTGCTCAGCGTATCCCTGACAAGTCTCGTTTCATTTTTCTGCCCCCGCCAATTTTCAGTAACTGTGCCCGGCGATGCGATCATCTTCAAGTTGCTGATCGCCTGCTTCGACGTATTGAAGACCGGCTGCGGATAGATGCCCAGCCAGATCAGGGAAACCATCATGACCAGCATTATTGCCATCTCGCGGACCGAAAAGTCCGGGATCGTCCATTTTTGTTCATTGGGCCCGTGAAAGGCGCGCTGGACGATCCAGAGAGAATAGACCGTCGCTCCGACAATGCCCGCAGCTGCGATGACCGTGATCGCAATGCTTGCCTTATACGCACCGAGCAGCACCAGGAACTCTCCGACGAAATTCCCGAGACCGGGCAGTCCGAGCGACGCAAGGGCGAAGAAGAGCGCCATCGCAGCCATACGCGGCGCCGTCTCCCACAGACCGCCCATCCGCCCCATTTCGCGGGTATGGATCCGTTCCTGGAGCCCACCGACTATGATGAAGAGCGCGCCGGTAGCAAGCCCGTGGCAGACGATCTGCATGACCGCTCCCTGCAGCGCGATTTCGCTCCAAACGAAGACCCCGAGGAGCACAAAGCCCATATGACTGACACTCGTATAGGCAACAAGACGTTTCAGGTCCGACTGACCGAATGCCGTTACGGCGCCGTAAATGATGCCGATCACCGCCAATATCATTGCCGCGGGGGCGAATTCAGCCGAGGCGCGGGGGAACAAGGGGACCACAAACCGGATCAGGCCGTAGGCGCCTGTCTTCAGGAGCAGACCTGCCAGTACCACGCTGCCTGCCGTCGGGGCCTCGGTATGGGCATCGGGAAGCCAGTTGTGGACAGGCACCACCGGAAGTTTGACGGCGAAGGCGACGAAGAACCCGAGCATAAGCCAGAATTCGGTGCCCGTGCTCATAGACGTGCCGAGGAGCACCGGATAATCGAAAGAATAGGTTCCGGTGGCCTTACCGTGGACGAAATAGAGGCCGAGAATCGATATGAGCATCAGGAGGCCGCCCGCCTGTGTGAATATGAAGAACTTGAAGGCCGCATATCTCCGGTTTTCATGCCCCCAGAGGGCGATCAGGAAATACATCGGCACGAGCATCAGTTCCCAAAAGAAATAGAAGAGAAAGAGGTCGATCGCAAGGAAGACACCAGTGATCCCTGCAAGTATCCACAGCAGGTTAAGGTGGAAAAACCCCACCCTCTCCCTCATCTCGGTCCAGGAAGAGGCGACTGCGGCGAGTCCGAGAAATGCAGTGAGAAGCACGAGGAGCAGGCTCAATCCATCCGCGGCGAGGTGAAAGCCGGCGCCGAGCTGAGGTATCCAGCTCAGGTGCACTTCCAGTATCCACGCGCCGTGAAGGTCCATTTCCTTGAGCGAGGCATAATGTCGAATCCAAATATTCACAGAGGCCCAGGACATGAGCAGCATCGCGATGAGAGATATCCAGCGGGGCCAGGCAGTCCGAAAGCGGCCGGCATACCAGGCGATACCTCCTCCAGCAAAGGGTATTACGATCAGCCAGAGAAGCGTCATAAGAAAACCGCAATCGCAATCAAAACCACTGCGCCGAATGCGATCCCCGCTGCGTAGAACCGTACTTTTCCGTTCTGCGAAACGCTAAGCAGATTATTAAAACGCCCTGTCAACCATATCATTCCGAGATACACAAGATCGGTAAAATCATCCTTATTGCTCCTTGCAAACCAGACAGAAGGCCGCACGAAAAGAAGGTCGTAAAGCCGGTCGAACCCCCATCCGGAAAACCAGAGCCGGTGAAGCACCCGCCCCGGCGCAAGACCTGCCAGGCGGTCGGCGGCCCGGTTTTTTCCGAAGATAAGGAGATACGCCGCAAATATCCCCGCCAGCGATACCCCCGAGGCAACGAGCATCAATGCGGTGCCGGAGCCGGCAGCGCCGGGACTGACTGTTTCGGCGGGAAGCGCGCTCCCCAGGAAGTTGCTAAAAATTCTGAGGTCCCCAAGGGAAGAGGGCAATTCAAGGAATCCGGCAAGGACCGACAAAACCGCTAATACCACCACCGGGGCGATCATTATTACCCCCGGTCTTCTGCTGACCTGCATCTTCGCCTCGCCAAAGAAAGTGACAAATACCATTCTGAAAGTATAAAGCGACGTGAGGAATGCGCCCAACAGACCGGCGGCCCAGAGCCAGCTACTTCCGGCCGGAGAGGCCCAGGATTCAAAAAGTATGAGGTCCTTGCTGTAGAAACCGGCGGTAACGAACGGCAAGGCGGACAGTGAGGACGCGCCGGTCAGGAAGGTCCAGAAGGTCACCGGGATCTGCGACCGCAGTCCGCCCATTTTGAACATATTATGCTCGTGATGCAGTCCGTTGATCACAATACCGGCCCCGAGAAAAAGAAGGGCCTTGAAAAATGCGTGGGTCATGAAATGAAAGATCGCGGCAGACCATGCGCCTACACCGAGGGCGAGAAACATATAGCCGATCTGGCTGATCGTGGAGTAAGCAAGGACCCGTTTGATGTCGGTCTGGGTGAGCGCGCTGAAGCCTGCCAGCAGCAGCGTAAGGGCCCCTATGACCGCCACAGCCTCCTGCACCACCGGCGCGAGAGAAAAAATGACATGCGTCCTCGCGATGAGATATACGCCGGCGGTTTCCATTGTCGCCGCATGGATGAGAGCGCTCACCGGCGATGGACCGGCCATCGCGTCCGGGAGCCATGTCTGTAAAGGCAGCTGCGCCGATTTCCCAAGGGCGCCGCCCAGCAGCAGTGCCGCGGCCGCGATTGCCAGGCCGGAGCCGACAGCCCAGCGTTCATCTGCCAGGCGCATGAGTTCCTGTATCTGAAGCGTGCCGAGGTTCGTAAACAGGAGAAACAGGCCGATAATCATCGCGGTGTCCCCGACGCGGGTGACGACGAAGGC
>JBLMWN010000270.1:0-12832 GCA_050257255.1 Betaproteobacteria bacterium
CCTGAAGCTTCTTTTTCCTGAAGTGGAGCATGCAGCGGGTGTGGCCGAGATGAAATTGACGGTCAAGGACGACTGGAGCAATCCCGATGTAACCGGAGAATTGCACATTCGGAACGGCGAAATCAAGATCCAGGACATCCCGCAGAAGTTTACCGCATTGAACGGAATGATAATCTTTACCCAGGGCAGGATCGTTACCGATTCCCTGGCAGGCGAGATGGGAGGAGGCATTCTGGGCGTGTCCGGCTCGGCGCAGCTCGCCGGCGTCACCCTGCGGGATTTTTCAGTCAAGACGACCTTTGACAATGTGACGGTCCGCTATCCCGAGGGTCTGACCTCGACCCTTTCAGGCAGCCTTTACTACGACGGCGACGGAAAGGAGCAGACCCTGTCCGGAGACGTTACGATCAAACGGGCGCGGTACGATAAGGATATAGAATGGAAAAGCATGCTGGTGAACTTCAGCAGGGGACTCTATCAGAAAAGACAGACCGATATCGGATGGATCGGCAATACGCAGATCAATATCCGTTTTCACGGTACTGATAATATCCTGTTCCAGAACAACCTGGCCCAGATCCCCCTCGACGTTGATGTGTTCTTTCGGGGCACCGTGAACCACCCACAGCTCCTGGGAAGGGTCGAGGCTCGCAAGGGGTCCGTCTTTTTCCGGAAGAACGACTTCAAGATACTGCATGCGTCCGTCGATTTCATCGACCCGAACCGGATGAACCCGGTGCTCGATATTCAGGCTGAAACCCAGGTACGGGAGTACCAGATTCGGCTCGCCGTCACCGGCACTGCGGAACGCGCTGTGGTGACGTTCCTCTCCGACCCGCCGCTCATTGACACCGACATTCTGAGCCTCCTCGCTCTCGGGAAAAAGGGGTCGGAACTGGCCGGAAAGGAAACGAATGTCGGCGTGGGTGAAGCCGCCTCATTCGCAAGCGGCCAGTTCCAGGACTTTGTTGAGCGGCGCACGAGGAGCCTGACCGGTCTTGACCGCTTCCAGATCGATCCCTACGTCGGCAAGAGCGACACGTCCGTGCCGCGGGTCACGGTAGGCAAGGAACTTGTCCAGAACAGGCTTTATGTCACCTATTCCTCGAATGTGGGTGCCTCAATACCGGAACAGATCTTCAGGATTGAGTATCTCCTGGACAAGCACTTCTCGCTTGTCGGCGAACGGAATGAGATCGGGAACACCGGGGCAGACATCAAGTACCGGTTTGAATTCAAGTAGAGCCGCAGTGCAGAGGGCATAGCGCATAGGGTAAAACGTTGCCGCCTGCTCCATGCGCTCTGCTCTGGGCTGTTTCAATGCGCTTCGTCCCAGTTCTTGCCCACACCGATATCTACTCTGATGGGCACCGCCAGCGTCAGCACCCCTTCCATTTCCTCCTTGACCAGCTGTTTCATGGATTCAATCTCTTCGTCCGGCACCTCGAACACCAGTTCATCGTGGACCTGAAGGATCATCGTTGATCTGTGCCCCTCTTGCTTGAGACGCGACTGGATACGGATCATCGCCAGCTTGATGAGGTCTGCGGCAGTGCCCTGAATCGGCGTATTGACGGCAGTGCGTTCTCCGAAGCTCCGGACCGCGGATGTGGACGAGACGATTTCCGGGATAAAGCGACGTCTGCCGAAGAGCGTTGTGACAAACCCCTTGGTCTTGGCATCGTTGATGGTCCGGTCGATGAACTCGCGCACCTGGGGATACCGGGCAAAATAGCTGTCGATGTAGCGCTTGGCCTCGGTGTTCGAGACACCGATATCCTGGGCAAGGCCGAAGGCCGATATGCCGTAGATGAGCCCGAAGTTGACGGCTTTGGCCTTGCGGCGCATCTCGGGCGTGATCTCGTCGGGTGAGAGCCCGAAGATCTCCGACGCGGTGCGGGTGTGGACGTCCTCATTTTTTTGAAAGGTCTGGATCAGGGCCGGGTCCCCGCTCATGTGGGCAAGGACGCGCAGCTCGATCTGCGAATAGTCGGCGGAGAGGAGGCTCGAACCCTTCTCCGCAATGAAGGCCCGCCTTATTTCTCTCCCCACGTCGGTGCGAATGGGAATGTTCTGGAGGTTCGGATCGCTGCTCGAAAGCCTTCCCGTGGCGGTCACGGTCTGATTGAGAGACGTATGGAGCCTGCCCGTTCCTGCATTGATCATGACCGGGAGGGAGTCGATATAGGTCGACTTGAGCTTGGCGAGCGTCCGGTACCTGAGGATTTCGGCGGGCAGGGGATGGACATGCGCAAGCTCTTCCAGGACGTCTACGTTCGTCGAAAAACCGGTCTTGGTCCGTTTCATGGGCGTGAGCTGAAGTTTCCCGAAGAGGATATCGGCAAGCTGTTTCGGCGAATTGATGTTGAATTCAGTCCCCGCAAGCTCATAGATCGTCTTTTCGATGCCCGCAATCTCTTTCTCCAGCTTTTTTGACATGGTGTTCAGGAAAGCGGCGTCGATCTTCACGCCCACGCGTTCCATGTCTGCCAGCACCTCCATGAGCGGCATCTCGATTTCCCGGAACAGCTTGTCAAGGCTTTGCTCATGAAGCATCGGCGCCAGCGTCTGCTTGAGACGCAGTGCAATGTCCGCGTCTTCTCCTGAGTAGCGGGTCGCGGTCTGAATATCGACGGCTGAGAAACTGATCTGTTTTTTCCCGGTCCCCGTGACTTCGGCATAGGTTAGGGTTTTGTAGTTGAGGTACTCAAGGGCGATGGCGTCCAGACTGTGGGAGGGTTTTCCGGGATTCAGCAGATACGAGGCGATCATGGTATCGAACGATATGCCCTGAACCGATATGCCGTAATGGCCGAGCACAAGCAGATCATATTTGATGTTCTGGCCGATCTTTTTGACGGCGGGATTCTCCATTACCGGTTTAATGGCCGAAAGGGCGCTGTCGAGAGGCATCTGCTTCGGCGCGCCGGGATAGTCATGACCGAGGGGAAGATACCAGGCATGATGGGGCTTAACGGCGAATGAAATCCCGACCAACTCGGCCTGCATGGGGTCAAGAGACGTTGTCTCAGTGTCAAAGCAGAATTCTTCGGCTGAGGAGAGCGCGCCGAGCAGGTCCTGAAGCTCTCTTTCTTCGAGCACGGTTGTGTACGCCGCCTCTGTCTCAGGCTCCTGGGTGACGTATTTCAAAAGCGTCGTAAACTCGAGCACTTTCAGAAGCCCGAGCAGGGTGAAATTGTCCGGTGGTTTCATTTTCAGCTGCTCGTAGTCTACGTCAAGGGGGACATCTGCCCTGAGCACGGCGAGTTCGCGGCTCAGGCGGGCAAGATGGGCAAAATCAATGAGTGACTGTTTGAGCTTGGGTTTCTTGATCTCATCGGTGTGCGCAAGAAGGTTTTCGATCGTACCGTATTCTTTGATGAGCGCCTGCGCCGTTTTTTCGCCGATGCCGGGCACTCCCGGGATGTTGTCCGATGCATCTCCCATGAGCCCCATGATCTCGACCATGCGGTCCGGCGGTACGCCATATCGTTCTACGACGTCTGCGGATTCGTACACTTTTTCCTTGAGCGTGTCGTAGACCCTGATATGGGGGCCGATGAGCTGGAGGATATCCTTGTCGCCCGTGACAATGGTGACGTCCATCCCGTCGGCCTCGGCCTTGCGCGCGAGCGTTGCGATGACATCGTCGGCCTCCTGCCCCTCCCGAACGAATACGGGAATGCGGAATGCCTCCACCAGCTTATGTATGTAGGGCACCTGGGGCGCGAGGTCCCTAGGCATCGGTGGACGGTGGGCCTTGTACTCCTTGAACTCCAGATGTCTCCGGGTCGGACCCTTCGGGTCAAAAGCGATCGCGAGAAGATCGGGCGTCTTTTCCTTGATGACTTTGAGCAGCATGTTGGCGAATCCGAAGACGGCATTCGTCGGCAAGCCGGATGAGTTGGTAAGACCGCGGATGGCGTAAAAGGCGCGGTAAATATAAGAGTTGCCGTCTATGATGTACAACGCCGTTTTTCTGTTGTCCTGAGATTGTTCCATAGACTTGGAGTATAACGTAATGATAAAGAAAAGACAACGGGAGAAAAACTCCGTGGAAGACTCTTTTAATGCAGAATCCTTTACATCAGGACTCATCCTAGTGTGAACTCGTTATTCGAGGATGCAGGCTTCTTCGCGGGTATTTTCGGGGGTAGGTAAGGGCTACAGAGAACATTTTGCCGTTACCTATGAACGTTAAAACGGCAGATGAAACCAGGGATGAACACGGCGAACCAAGGTTTGTAACATTGGAGACGCTTCACCCACGATGAAGCAGTAAAAAACAGTGAACGTTATTATGCACTAAGGGAGCCCCGCCCTTTCTTATTAATGCAATCGAAGTAAATGTAGGAAAGTCTCCCTTGTCCAACCCGTCTGGGGAGAGGACATCACGTTGCCCTACGAACGCTTCCTCCCTGAACGGGGCATCTGATTCCCTGCCCTAAGCAGCCTTTTCCATCTGCTCGGAATACCTTCCGTACCGCGCCGCACTGTTGCACATTGCCCGGTGATGGAACTGACGCTGGGCAGCTCCGACATTTGCGGGTGTTCCTTTCCATGTCTTGAGCACAGGGTCCTGCAGCGCCCGTGCAAAGGAAAAACTGATCTCCCAAGGGTGGTGGCCCATTTTATTCATGGCATTGAGATGCTCGGTTGCCTGTTCAGGGCTCTGGCCGCCCGAGAGGAACACGATGCCGGGAACGGCGGCAGGTACGGCCCTTTTCAGGCATCGAATCGTGGATTCGGCTACTTCATCAACGCTCGCCTGTTTCGGAGACTGTTTCCCGGAAAGGACCATGTTGGGCTTGAGCAGCATCCCTTCGAGAGCCACCCGGTATTCACGGAGCGCGGAAAAAACGGCTGCAAGCGCAGCCTCCGTCGCCTCTTCGCAGCGTCGGATGTCGTGATCGCCGTCCATCAGGACCTCGGGCTCCACCACGGGAACCAGCCCTGCCTCCTGGGAAAGGGCGGCATACAGCGCGAGGCCGTGAGCATTCGCCGCAATGTTTCCTTGCGAGGGGATGCCCGAGCCGATCGTGATCACGGCGCGCCATTTGGCGAATCGCGCCCCCAGGTCCCGGTATTCCTTCAAGCGCTCCCGGAGCCCGTCGAGTCCGGCGGTGATTTTTTCGCCCGGAAAACCCGGCATGGCAACGGTCCCCTTATCGACCTTGATGCCGGGAATGATGCCTTTGCGGCTTAACACATCAACGAAGGGCCTGCCGTCATTTGATTTCTGACGGATCGTCTCGTCGAACATGATCACGCCGCTGATGAACTCCTCAATCCCCAGCGTTGTAAACAGCGTCTCGCGATAGGCGCGGCGGGTCTCTTCAGTTGATGGTATGCCCAGCGCCGCGAACCGTTTCTCAATGGTCGGGAAACTCTCATCCGCTGCCAGGAGCCCCTTTCCTTTGGCCACGAGGGACCGCGCGGTGGCTTCCAGTTCCATGCTTGTCATGGTGATGCACCTCCTTTGGAGCAGTTTTATGAATATCGATCCTGTGAAAATATCCTGCTAGATAAAATTTAGCAGCAATCGAGATCCGGTTCAATAGAACTTTATTCGTAGAGCAGTCAAATGAAGACCGGCACCATTGTACCGTAGTGAAGAAGGTATGCTGTTGGCAATGCAAATAATGAACTGGTGCCATTGTGAGCGATAAAGAAGAGGCCGATGTTTCAAGGAGTACAAAAAATCTGGAAGGTTGCCGTGGCCCGTCAGTTCAGGGAAACAGCACCGGCACCGAGCACGGATTCGATTTCGGCAATGAGCTGATCTGAAGGATTAACGCGGATATCGCGGCCGACGGAAATAAGGGAATCATTGCGCGTAGGATTCTGAAGGCGCAGATAGACGGGTATGTCGCCCTTGTAGCGCAGCAAGATGTCTTTGACCTTCAGAAGGTCGTCCTGAGTCAGACCGGTGGCGGAGAGCTTGATATCCATGCGCGCAGCGCCTTTCTTCTTCACATCCGTAAGCAGGTGAATGCGCAGGGCCTTGATCTTGTTGCCCTGTTCGCTCTTGTCGAGCTGGCCGGATACGATCAGGGGCGTGTCGGTCATGAGCATATGGTGGGCCGTCTTGTAAAGGTCGGGAAACACGACGACCTCGACGGTACCCGAAAGGTCTTCAAGATTCAGGATCGCCATCTTCTCCTGGCTCTTTTTCGTTATCTTGAGTTTCATGTCCGCGATAATTCCGCAGATCGTGATTTCCTTGCCGTCTTGGACGCTGTCGAGCGTCTCGGTCGTGGCCGTAGCGTAACGTGCGATGTCGGCCTGGAAAGCGGCGAGCGGATGGCCCGAGAGGTAAAACCCGATGCTTTCCTTTTCATAGGCCAGGAGCTGACTCTCTTTCCATTCCGGGCCGTCGGGGAGGTCCAGCTCCTTGTGGCTGTCAAGAGTATCGAAGATGCTGAACTGGCCGATTGCCTCCTGCTCCTGGTGCTTGCTTCCCTGGTCGATGAACATATCAAGGCTTTCCATCATCTGGGCCCGCCGGCCCTTGCTGAAATCAAAGGCCCCGCACTTGATCAAGGCTTCGATCACCCTCCGGTTCACCCTGCGCTGGTCCACCTTCTTGCAGAAATCGGCAAGGGAAGTGTAGGTTCCTTTCGACTCCCGGGCCTCGATAATGGCCTCGATGGCCGAGAGCCCGACATTTTTGACAGCAGCAAGTCCGAAGCGGATGGAGCCGATTGTGCTGCCGGGCTCGACGTTCTCGCGGTCGTGGGCCTCGACCACGGTGAAGTCCCACCGGCTCTCGTTCACGTCCGGAGGAAGAGTGTTGATGCCCATCTGGCGTGACTCGTAGATGTACTTCACCACCTTATCGGTGTCCTGGACTTCACTCGTGAGAAGGGCTGCCATGTAATCAACGGGATAGTGGGCCTTCAGGTAGGCGGTCTGGTAGGAGATCAACGCATAGGCCGCGGAGTGGGACTTGTTGAACCCGTACTCCGCGAACTTTGCCATGAGGTCGAAGATCGCCTCTGCTTTTTTTACGTTAATACCCTGCTTCTTTGCGCCTTCGAGGAAGGGGACCTTTTCCTTGGCCATGACCTCGGGGTCCTTCTTTCCCATGGCGCGGCGCAGGAGGTCGGCGCCCCCGAGCGAATAACCGGCCAGGCTCCGGGCGATCTGCATCACCTGCTCCTGGTACACGATCACGCCGTAGGTGTCTTTCAGGATCGGTTCGAGCTGGGGAAGTTCGTAGGAGATCTTTGTCGCACCTTTCTTGCGTTTGATGTAATCGTCCACCATGCCGCTCCCGAGCGGACCCGGCCGGTAAAGGGCAACGAGGGCAATCAGGTCCTCAAAGCACTGGGGCTTCATCTTGATCACGATGTCGCGCATGCCCGAAGATTCGAGTTGGAAAATGCCTGCAGTTTCTCCGCGAGAGAGAAGCTCGTAGGTCTTCACATCATCCATGGGGATGCGGTTTATCTGGAACGGTTCGGCGGACGCGAGCGGCGCTTTCCGGAGCCGCTCATTGACCGTCTCCACTGCCTTGTGGATCACCGTGAGCGTGCGGAGGCCCAGGAAGTCGAACTTGACCAGACCGATCTTCTCGACTCCCTTCATGTCGAACTGGGTCGTGGTTTCATCTTTTGGTGTCTTGAACAGCGGAACGTATTCCGTCAAGGGTTCCTCGGAGATGACCACGCCTGCCGCGTGTTTGGACGCATGCCTTACCTGGCCCTCGAGGCTGCGTGCGATCTCGATCAGCTCGGCCATGCGCGGGTCCTTCATGAGCTCCTTAAACTTGGGCTCCTGCTTCAGGGCCTCCTCAAGGGTTATGTTGAGCGTGTTGGGGACGAGTTTGGCTACCTTGTCCACCTCGGAGTAGGGGATGTCGAGCACCCGGCCCACGTCGCGGATCACGCCTTTGGCCATCATCGTTCCGTAGGTGATGATCTGGGTAACGTGGTCCTGGCCGTACTTTTCCGTAACGTACTTAAAAACCTCGTCACGGCGATCCATGCAGAAGTCCACGTCGATATCAGGCATGCTGATGCGTTCGGGGTTCAGGAACCGTTCGAAAAGCAGGTTGTAGGGCAGGGGATCGAGGTCCGTGATCCTGAGGCTGTAAGCGACGAGGCTTCCTGCCGCCGAGCCGCGGCCCGGCCCCACGGGGATGCCGTGCTCCTTGGCGTAGCGGATGAAATCCCAGACGATAAGGAAGTATCCCGCAAATCCCATTTTTTCGAGCATCGCAATCTCGGATTCGAGCCGTTGCCGATACACCGCGGGATCGAAGCTCCCGTTGCCCCGCACAGCCTCGATCTCCTTGAAGCGCTCTTCCAGGCCTTTGCGCGCGAGCTCCGCCATGTAGGATTCGCGCGTATAGCCCTCGGGCACAGGGAAGTGGGGCAGGTGGTACTTTCCGAGGTCGAGTTGGAGGTTGCAACGCTCGGCAATGGCAACCGTGTTCGAGATCGCCTCGGGCACGTGGGCAAAGGACTTCCTCATCTCCTCGGGCGTCTTCACGTAGAAGGTGTCGGACGAAAAGCGCATCCGGTTTTCGTCCTTCACGATTTTACCGGTCTGGATGCAGAGCAGGGCGTCGTGGGACTTGTGGTCTTCCTTGTTCAGGTAATGACAATCGTTCGTTGCCACGAGCGGAATGCCGGTGTCCTTTGACAGGCGGATCAGACCTTCGTTTGCCGTGTTTTGCTCGGGAATGCCGTTGTCCTGGAGTTCGAAGTAAAAGTTGTCCGCCCCCAGGATGTCCCGGTATTCGAAGGCCGCCTTTTTCGCGTCTTCGTATCTTCCTTGAAGGAGCAGCCGCGGCACCTCGCCGGAAAGGCAGGCCGACATGCCGATCAGCCCTTCGTGAAACTCTCTCAGGATCTCCTTGTCGATACGAGGCTTGTAATAAAATCCTTCGAGGTATGCCTTGGTGACGAGCTTGACGAGGTTTTTGTATCCCTGCTTGTTTTTGGCCAGAAGGATGAGATGAAAGAAGCTTTCGTCGTGCTGGCTGGCAGCTCCGGATTTGTCGAACCGCGACCCCGGCGCAACGTACATTTCGCATCCGATGATGGGCTTGACGCCTGCTTTGCTCGCTTTAAGGTAAAAATCGAGGGCCCCGAAGAGGTTGCCGTGGTCCGTGACCGCTATTGCCGGCATGTGCAGGTCGATGGCTTTTTTTATGAGTGCGTCGAGAGAGTTCGCCCCGTCGAGCAGGCTATATTCGGTGTGGAGGTGCAGGTGGACGAAATCGGAATGATGCATAGGATTATATTTCACCACATCGGCACGGAGACGCGGATCGCAAGAATGCGGGATTCAGAATACGGAATAAAAGCCGTCATGCCCGCCCCCAATTCCGCGAGGGTAAACTCAGGCGGGAATCGAGTGTTTTAACCTGTGCTTCTTGGATGTGCTGACTTCCGTTTAGTTGGTGGTTAGGAGGTATAAAAATTGGAGGCGGCGATCGGATTTGAACCGATGAATGAAGGTTTTGCAGACCTCTGCCTTAGCCACTTGGCTACGCCGCCGCTTGCTTGTTCTAAGTTAAGAGTTTAGAGTTGGGAGTTTAAAAAGAAGATACGAGTCGGGAGTTTGAGGTGTGAAGGTTAACTCCGAACTCCGAACTCAGCACTCTGAACTGAAAAATATGGAGCGGGTGGCGGGATTCGAACCCGTGACCCCAACCTTGGCAAGGTTGTGCTCTACCAACTGAGCTACACCCGCATACGGAAATTATTCACGCCCTTTCAAGCCTTGCAAATATAACAAAGTGGTATTTCCTTGTCAACAGAAAAGTATTTCCTGACTATCGTATCTCTCTTGACGGCGTAGAACGACTGTGGTAATTTAGTATTGTATACGGATATCATTCGTTACAGCGGAGGTTGAACGACAGTTATGAACACGGTAAAAACGATCGGTCTCATGGTATTCATGACGGTGCTCCTTGTCTTTGTAGGAGCGGCAATCGGCGGACGAAGCGGTATGATTTTCGCTTTCGGTCTCGCCGTGATCATGAATTTCGGAACCTACTGGTTCAGCGATAAAATTGTACTCAGGATGTACCGCGCTCAGCCGGTGACCGAGGCCCAGGCGCCTGAGCTCTATTCCATCGTGCGCGCACTAACGCAAAAAGCCGGCATGCCTATGCCAAAGGTCTATATCATCCCGGAGGAAACGCCGAATGCATTCGCAACGGGCAGGAACCCCGAGCACGCAGTTGTCGCAGTGACGCAGGGAATCATGCGTATTCTGTCACGCGATGAATTGACCGGCGTGATTGCACATGAGCTGGCGCATATCAGGCACCGCGACATGCTGACCGGAACGATTGTGGCGACTATTGCCGGTGCGATCAGCATGCTCGCCCAGATGGCCCAGTGGGCCATGATCTTCGGGGGCGGCCGACGCGATGATGACCGGGACGGCAGTCCGATCGCGGCGCTGGTGATGATGATCGTGGCGCCCATCGCGGCCATGCTTGTACAGATGGCCATATCCCGGACAAGAGAGTATGAAGCCGATAAAGGCGGCGCTCACCTCGCCGGCAATCCTTCGGGTCTGGCCAATGCGCTCCTCAAGCTCGAACGCGGCAATCAGGTCATCCCCATGGCGGACGCCAAACCTGCTACGGCGCATATGTTCATCGTGAATCCGCTTCACGGTGGCGGTTTGATGAACCTCTTCAGCACCCACCCGCCGATCGCGGAAAGGGTGAAGCGGCTTCAGGAGATGGCCAGAGGAAGATAAGAATGAAGATAAGTTCCTAGATTGAAGTGAAAGAAAAAGAAACCCCGTCCTTGAAATATCAAGGGCGGGGTTTTTATTTTACACTACTCTTAAATTTTTAAATCCGCTACAAAGGGTTTTACGATTTCCCGATCTCCTTCATCCACTTGGGGTACTTTTTCTTTGCGAATTCGACCGGCACCGTACCGTATACCATGATCCTGAATGTCCCCGGATTCGCAAGCGTTCCCAGGTAGATATGTGCGGGCACCGCGACCACGAAGAGAAGAAAAGCCAGGTTGTGGAAGAGGTGCGCTGCGATCCTGAGCCCTCGAGAATCAGGAACAAGCCAGATGACAAAACCGGTTATGCCTATCACCAGTCCCCCCGCCAGGATGGCCAGGTAATAGAGCTTCTGGCCGGTGTTGAGCTTGCCCATGGGCGGGACCTGCGCCTTTTTCGAGAGGTATCCGCCGCCCGCCCGTATCCACTGCCAGTCGTCGGGACCGAGGTCGGTGCACTCTTTGAAGTAACTGCTCAGGGTGACGAACAGAGAGGCGAGGAACACCACGCCGAGCCAGTTATGCACGAACTTCATAGCAGGAAACCCGCCGAAAATGGCGCCGATCCCCTTGAGCTGGAACAGGAACCCGTAGCCGGTGATGATCAGGAGAATGCAGCTCACGGCAAGGACCCAGTGGTTGATGATCTCTTCCTTACTTGCTTTTTTCACCATCTCGCTCATGATTTTTTCACCTCCTCTTCATCCTTGTGCGGGCCGATCGCAATGTAATGCAACAGCGCGCCTGCGACGACGCCGCCCAGGCCGATCACGGCCAGAGGTTTGAGCACATTATGCCAGAAGATGACGCTTTCCGGAATGTTCGGTTTGTCGGCATACCCGTAGAGCTTCGGAGCGTCCTTAAACGCGAAGATCGATCCGAGCCCGCCCAGGTCTGCCTCGCCGTAGATCTTGCCGTATCCGGCCTGCTTCGCCTGGCTGATGAGTTGGTCACGGTCGCCGAACCTGAGGGCGCCCGTAGGGCAGGTCTTGGTGCAGGCTGGCTGCAGGCCTTCAGCGATCCGGTCGAAGCAGAGATGGCACTTCTGGATTTTGTTGTTCTCGTTGTACCGCGGAACGTCGAAGGGACAGCCGGCTACGCAGAGCCTGCAGCCGATGCATTTTTCCTGATCGAAGGCTACCGCCCCTTCCTTTGTCTTGTACAGCGCGCCGGGCGCGGGGCAGATCTTCATGCACCCCGCATCGTCGCAGTGCATGCACCGCCGGCTTATGAAGAGCCAGCGCACGGGGTTTGTCTCCGACGGGACCTCGCTGTACCGGATGATGTTGTAGGTATAGGGCGCGAGGTCCGGCGGGTTCTGAACGGTCCCCCGGTTCTTCGTCGAAAGTCCCTTGAGCTGGTTCCAGGATTTGCACGCCGTCTGGCAGCCGCGGCATCCGATGCATACCTCGGGCGTGACCAGGATTGCCTTGCGATTGTTCTTATTCGGTGTCGTCGCCATGGTTCACCCCCTATGCTTTTTCGACATTGACCATAAAGGCCTTGGATTCGGGTATCATAGTATTTGCGTCCCCGACGGTCGGCGTGAGCAGGTTTGCGCTCTCGCCGCCGCTGCCGTCCTCCGGATACTGCCAGCCGAAGCACCACGGGAGACCCACCTGATGCACAGTGGACCCTGCGATTTTAAACGGTTTGAACCTCTCAGTGACCCACGCAATCGCCCAGACCTTGCCCCGCCCGGACGAGACGATGACCTTGTCGCCGTTCCGGATGCCCTTGTCCTTTGCCAGTTCTTCACTCATTTCCACGAAGATCTGCGGCACCAACTCAAGCTGCCAGGGCTCGTGCCGCGTCAAGACGCCGGTCTGCCAATGCTCGGACACGCGGTACGTGGTCGCGACGAAGGGGTACTTCACATTGCAAGAGAAGTAGACGTCTTCGGGCACACCGCTCTCTTTGCTGTAGAAGAGCTTGATCGTGGGGTTGATCCGCTGTTTGGACATGAGGTTCTCTTCGAGCGGACACTCGAGCGCCTCGTAGTGCTCGGGGAACGGCCCGTCGGCAAGACCCGGCCCGAAGATGGAGCCCACGCCGTCGGG
>JBLMWN010000271.1:0-11029 GCA_050257255.1 Betaproteobacteria bacterium
CCCGGCGGGTTGCGAAATTTCTCTTTGGGTGCTCTTCGGACGAAAACCCGTAATGACAGTCGGAGCACGACAGCCTGTTGTGCACGGAGGCCTGCAGTGATGACATGTTGATGGTTCCGGAGAGCGTCTCGCCGTTCCTGAACGCCATTTTTACGGAATATCCGTGGCACTTCATGCAGTACTCTTCCTCGTTTGCGTACTTTCCCGCTTTCGCCACGTGCGTGATCGCGTGAGACCCGTGGCAGTTCGTGCAGATCGTCGCCGTGCCGGTTTTCTCCTCGTTGAGGAGTGTGATGTGGATGCTGCTCGCCTTGATCTGTTTGTCCGTGTGGCATCGCCGGCACACGAGCGCAGACTTCGTCTGATAGTGCAATTTGCTTCGAAACGTTCTGTGCGGGTGCTTATCTGCGGAAAAATCGGGATGACATTGTGAACACGAAAAAGCGTGATGGACGGAGGACTTGAACTTTTCAGCGTCGACATAGGCCTCGACGAATTCGTTATTCTCGAATGTCACCATGCGTCCGTGCTGCGCATGACATGTCAAGCAGGCTTTCGCTTCATCCGAAAGTTCTGAGATATCAGCGCCGACAGGTCCGACAATCGCCATGAACAGGGCAAGAAAAAGCAGCGCAACAAGCATTGTGAACTGTCCTTTTTCCATATACCCCCCGGTGCAGCGCTTAGGTGTCCAGAAAACATGTTTCAATCAGGGAGACGCCGGAGGCCCAGAGAACTGTCCGCAAGGGTTCCTGTCCTGCTATCGTGATTTTCGCCTTGTTGTCCGTCCGTCTCTGTGCCTCCGGATCTCGTTACCCCCTGTGATTCATGCTAATGTGTTTCCTTATAGTCCGGGTGAGCGTGAAGAACCGGCATACGGTTCAAGATCCACCGGAAAATAAGGATATGAATCGTCGCGATCGACAACACCGCCATCGCCTCCGTCCACGGCGGAATGATGTGTTGGAGATGGTGCGGGAGGTTCCAGTTTAATGCTATGATGGAGACATTGATCCTGTTGAGAATAATCCCGGCCACGGCATAGAATGCGGCGAACCGTACCACTCCCACACTCTGCTTTTTGACGCCGTAGGTGAACAGCAGGGCAGGGACCAGAACGAACCCGAGGAGTTCGAGAAGGAACCAGTAGCCGTATCCCCCCGCTGTCAGCAGGTGCCAGTTGTTGTCATGGGCAATGCTGATGAGCTTGAATATGAAATAGACATACATACCGACGGCAGCACCCTGTCCCAGACCGAGCGTCAACTTGGGAAGGCTATCCCGGAACGTCTGGTCGGTTCTGCCCTTCAGGAAACGGATTGAGAGCGTGCTCACCATGATCACCATCGCCAAGGCCGCATAGATGCTCGAACACAGGAATAACACCGGTATATACGAGCTGTACCACAGGGGATGCAATTTCCCCGGAACGAGCAGGTACATCGCGCCAAGCGCGGACTGGTGCAGCGTCGAAAGGATGATGCCGGCGATCGTCATGCCGATTGTGACCATCACCGCCCATCTGCGCACTCTCTGCGACTTGAGCCATTCCAGGATGGCGGGGCTGAATTCAACCAGCTGGACCGTCAGGTACGTGGCCACATGCCATGCCACCAGGAACAGCACCGATTGCGTACCAAACCCGATGATCATGGGGTAGTAGATCCTCCAAGGCCTTCCGAGGTCGATGAGCAGGTATATCACCGCAAAGAGGTAACCGAGGAAACCGGTCAGGACGCCGAGCCTCAGGATCGGGTGGTATCTCTTGAACCCGAAAATGTAGTACGCCGTCGCCATGACGAACCCGGTGGCCGAAAGCGGAACGCCTCCAAAAAGGCCCCAACCGAGGTACAGACCCCAGGGATAATCGTTTGAAGCATGGGTCACCATGTAGAGCCCGAACATGAAGCGCATTGCGATCAGCGGCAGCCCGATGCTCAGGATGATCGCGGCAACGATGTTGAATGGCGTGATCAAGCTCCGAATGTAATCAGGCCAGGTCATCCCCATCAGTAGTTTGTCCATGAACCAGGACCGGAAGTTCCCTTGCGATTTCTCCGGTGTGATAGCCATATTCGTACTCATTTTTTCACCTCCTCTTTTTTCCCTTCCTCTTTCTCTTCCTTTTCGATGTCTTCTCTATGACGCAAGGCCGCATAGATCGTCCCGAAAAGGGCAGGCCATGCCGTCAGCACCACAGGAACCGCCGAGAGGAAGCCCTTGGTCTCTTCGATGAGCGGTTTATTGGGGAGGTTTGTCGGGAACCCGACCTGGTCGAAGGGGACTCCCGAAAGATAGAGCCAGTTGGTGCCTCCCACCTCATACTGGCCGTAAATGTGGTTCACATACTTTCCGGGGTTGTTGTCGATTCTCTCGCGGGCGATCTTGATCAGCTCTTCCCGCTTCCCGAAAGTGATCGCACCCACGGGACAGGCTTCCGCGCATGCCGTCATTTTCCCAGCCTTGACCCTGGGCAAGCACATAGTGCACTTCATGATGCGGGGCTCCAACGCGCTCCAGTAATCGTAAGCCGGGATATAGAATGGACAAGCGGTCATGCAGTAGCGGCACCCGAAGCACAGGTCCGGATTATATTTGACCGCACCTTCCGGCGTCTTTGAATAGGCATGGATGGGGCAGGAGGTTAGACACGCCGGTTCCTTACAATGGTTGCACTGTATCTTGCGGTAGATCGGCTTGTCCTTGTCCTTCGGGTTTTCATACTTGTTGACGACGGTGTACGCCTTCTGAGTGGGCATCCTCTTTTCTTCGAAAACGGAGCTGTCGTCGAAGGGTTTGACCGGCGCAGGCAGCTTGTTTTCCTCATTGCATGCTTTTTCGCAGCTGCGGCACCCGACGCAGGCGGTCATGTCCGTCAACAGGCCGAAGCTGTTGGGGTAGCCTTCAAAATCCCCGGCGGCATGGGACTTGGCCGGACGGCCGAGCACGACGGCGCCCCCCATCGTTGCCATGGCTCCCAGGAAGATTCGTCTGTTTATGCCCCGGCCGCTGTCTTTGTCCGGCTCCTTTTCCTTCCCTCTTTGGTCGATGGATTCTTCCATCGGACCTTTTGGTTCCTTAGCCATAGATGGCCTCCTTTGGTCATGTAGATTCATTGCTCTCGGTGAATCCCGCATGTCCTGTCGGACTACGGTTTTGTCTTCATGCTGAGTTTCGATGCCTTTTTGGCATGACAGATTTCGGTACAGCCCTTCGGGTCCGCACCGATGTCGCCCATCCCCCGGTGGCACTGGAAGCACTGCTTGTGATACGCAACCTTGAGACCCGGCACCGCGGGGTTGCTGGTATCAGGGGCGCCGTGGCAGGCGGAACAGGCCGTGAAATTGCTCTTCACCGAATTTTTGAACACCGAAGGAGCAATTGCGTGACAATCCATGCAGTTCAATTTTTTGATGTCCTGGTGCTGGTGATGGCACACAGCGCAGCTGCCGGCGATCATGACGTGCTTGGGGTGGTCGAACTTTACCGGGGTATATTGGTCTGAGATGCTCCCCAGCGTCCGAATCCCCGGAAGACCCGATTCCGCGGCGGTCGTCTTCATGCCGACAGCCGTAAGGAGAAACGCTGCGACAATGGTGCAAAAAGCGAGGCTCAGGACACTCCATGCTCTCTTTTTCATTTTTTCCCTCCGTTGCCTGGAAATGTTTTGTTATCTTATTTGCCTTCACTCCTCTTGGGTTCGGCTTTTTGCTCCTTCTTTTTCTTCCTCCCTGCGAAATAAGCCTCCACGGGTCTCCATTCGAAGGTCATGCTCTTCCCCGCGATGCTTGCTACGCCTTTCATGGCAAGGTTGACCACGCCGATGGCCAGGGCCGCAAAGAATCCGACCGGCAGCATGACGATGTATGCCAGGCCGATGAACGGAGCAGAGACAATCTTGCCGATGGACTTCACGATATTCTTGACCCCCCCCGTCTGTTCGATATAACCCAGATCATCTTTTCCTGTTTCGACTACGGTCTTGAAGGGCTTGGGCTTCAAGACCTCCCAGAACAGGAGGAACCCGGCGATGGCCGCAAGGGACAGAATGTACTCGATTCCCTTCACATGGGTGATAAAATCAACAAGCGTATACATAGTATTGCCTCCTCTCTATTAAGAAGTTAGTTCCCGTTACAATTGCGCTATTTACGCTGTTTCAAGCAGTGTGAGCCGTTCGCCTGCGGCAAAGCAGCTACTTTTTTTCTTCTTTCTTTTTCTTCTTTCCCGACAGATAGGCGTTTTTGGGCTGCCATCCGAAGGAGATGCTCTTTGCTACCAGATTGTACAGGGCTCCCAGAACCTTGCGCCCTGCCAGGGTTGCCACGGTAGCTATGCCGATGAAAGGCATCAGTATCGCGTAGAACAGCCCGATGACCGGCCCCAACAACAGCAGAACAGCCGATGACATCCTGAAATACGTTACCGTTTCGTCGCCCGGGAGCACGCCTTCATGAGCAATATCAACTCTGTGACCTTTGCGTAAATCCCAGTAGGTACCCTTGCTTACACTCTGTCCGCCTTTGCTGGTAAGCATATTGTTTCACCTCCTTATTTTCGCCATTTGTTCAGGTTACCTTTAGTCTCAGTTTCACTCTAGCATATGGCCAGAGTACTGAGAATTGTCATATGTTCCTATTTACGTAGGAATTTTATCCTAAGCATAAAGTATTACCAATGTTGCACCAAGCGCTATTTTACTCTTCGGCGCTTCCTTTTTCCCTCTTCTTCCCGGAGAAGTATGCCTCCATAGGCCTCCAATCAAAGGACATATTTTTACCGAGAATGCCGCTCAAGCCCTTTAACATCAAATTGGTTCCTCCAATAATGAGTGCCGCGGCAAATCCGACAGGCAGCATTACGAGGTAGGCTAATCCGATGAACGGAGCTGATGCCAGTTTTCCCATGCTCTTCAGGAAATCCCGGTATCCGGTTTGCTGCAGATGATCCAGGTCCTGCCTTCCGGTATTAACCAGGGTCCTGAAAGGCGCGGGCTTCAAGACCTCCCAGAAAAGAAGGAACCCGCCGATGGCGAGGAGAGACAGGATGTACTCGACTCCCTTGATGTGGGTTATAAAATCTACCAGTGTATACATATCGTGTCTCCTTTCTTTAGTCTTTCATTCTTGAGGTTTTGGTCCGTCAAGAGTGCGTAAAAAGGCGCGCACTCTATGCCAGGTCCCCTGAACGGCTACTTAGTATCATTTTTTTTCTTCTTCCCTGACAGGTAGGCGTTTCTCGGGTGCCATCCGAAAGAGACGCTCTTCACGGCCACGTGGTACAGAGTTCCCAAAACCGTACGCCCAGCCAGCGCTGCCACGGTTGCTATGCCGATGAACGGCATCAGTACCGCATAGAGCAGTCCGATGACCGGACCCGATAACAGCATGACACCTGACGGCATCTTGACGTATGTTGCAGCCCCTCCTCCTGCGAGCACAGCATCACTGATGACATCGATCCTCCGGCCACTTGCCAGATCCCAATACGTACCCTTTCCGACCTTATGTCCTCCTTTGTAGGTAAGCATTATGCTCACCTCCTTTCTTTTATTTACTTTACGTATATCAAGGATCTTTAATTCTGTAAATTGGAAGAAACTCCTATCGTCAGGGAATATTTATCTTAAAAGCCGCAATAAATGTGGGGAGCAGTACAGGAGGCGGCCAAAAGTTGATGGTCTCGTAAAAAGCCGAGTCTTACGCTTTTGACGTCATTCCTTGGGAGCCTGCCCCGACTTGTTCGGGGGAATCTTTCTTTTCCAATGCGTTATGCGGCAACACGACTCTCCCCGGCTTCAAGCATGCCGGGGCAGGCTTAAAATCAAGCGGGAGTGACGACTTTTTACGAGTGAATCAAAGTTGCATTAAGAAAGAAACAGCTTATGCGGGAAGCGTGCAGTCGTGAAGATAATGCAACTGCAGCATGAAGGGAAATTTCGGGAAATACGGCGCTGGGAAATCAGTGGAGCATGCTTTCGGCGATCCTGATCAGCTCGAAGGGAGGAGATTTCATGGTAAGTATGATTTTGTAGTTATTTTCAGCCCAAGAAAGCCTGCTGCAGGGCTCCTCGTTTTTACCCGTGCCGACCTCGAGGAGCGCTTTCCTGCCTTTTAAATCATAGGGGACCGTTCTCGTGATCTGGACGAACGGAATGAGCGCCTTTGCCGAAAAGGTGTCGGACGCAGCTTGTGAAATGACGAGTACCACATCTTGTTCTTTTGCAGCTTTGAATATCATGAGCACGGCAGGATAGGGTTTGGCCTGTGCGAGAATTTCGGAAGGCGGCCACGCGATACTCTGGGGAAAATACGACGGTACGAGCAAATCCCTGATGTTCAATTTAGACCGAACCTCTTCGACACTGCCGTACCTTCCCATCATGTCCTTTTGGAGCATCGTAGGCAGCCAGTTCAAGGTCCGCAAGACAACGAGCACAGCCGCAACAGTCAGCAAAAGATAGAAAAAACCGGACGCTTTAGCCCGCACGGCAATCACCTCCCGATCATACGACAAAGTAATTGATGCACAAAACGATGAGAAAAGCAATAATCAGAGGAAACCATCGGCCGCCCGTATTATGCGGTGAATGCTGCTCAAGCCTGGTGATCCTGCTGTCGAGCTGCATATTGTAGCTGTACTCCTCGAGGCGCACCGGCGCAAACATCGGTTTTTGCCCGGCATCCGGCTCGGGTGCTTCGCGGATGGCATAAAACTTCTTCAGCGCCTCTGCCAGCGCCCCCGGCCGATGCGTCAACGAAACTGCGATGTCGTCGCAGATCTTTTCCTCGTTCCGGACAACCCGTCTGAACTCTATTAACGCGACAGGATTAAAAAAAAGGATCACCCTGAGAAAGAATGCGGCTAGGAGCAGGGGACGCCGGCTTCGGGCGATATGAGCAATCTCATGGGCGAGGGCCGCCTGCATCTCGTCCGGCGTGAGTGCCCTGGTAAGGCCCGTGGAGACGAAGATGAGGGGATCCTTGCCCGTTGTCGAAAAGATGATGAGCTCATCATCATCCAGGGTGAAAACCTGCGGCGTCTTAATCGAGAGGGCACGGGAAGCGTTCTCAAGGAACGGGTCCGATCCACACGGTGTTCCCTCGTGCTCCATTGCTCGTGAATCGAGCGTATGCTTGACAACCGGGATCATTTCCTGGAAAAGGAATATCAGGGATGTGACTGCCAGCACGAACAGGAACGGGAAACTGAGCGGGAGTACTCCCCCGAGTTCCACATTCAGCCACCGGTTGATGTCGAAGAGAGCGTTGAGTCGAAAGAGCACGGAACCCCTGTCCGGGTTGATGAGTTGGTAGAGCGGAAACGAAAAGATCGGATAGAGCACAACCGTTAGGCGGAACCGCTGCCGAATCGCGGGATTGTCGATCTTCCACGCCCTCAGAGCCTGGTCCAGGATGACCGATGCAATGAGCGCATGAGAGAACGACTGGGCCACGTACATGCCCGCAAAGGAGCTGAAGAAGGTTGATATGCTCATAATGCATGGTGCATAGGCCATCGTTTTATACTATGCAATACGACTATGTCCTCCTCGTGTCAGCAATATTATACCGAAATCAACAGGCGGTTGCCAGAGAAGATTTTCCGCGGGGAATTGTCGTGCAAAGGAAAACGGTTTCATTTATAATAAATAATTATTCAGTGACCGCCTGGCTGAGCAGTTACAATATTAATTCTGACGCTTCTGGTTTCATAACACATGCAGGAGATACTTACGGAACTGTTCGACGTTTTAGACTGCAGGGGCGAAAAGTCCGGCGAGGTCATATCGCGCGATGAAGCGCACCGGACCGGAGCATGGCACGGAGCGTTTCACTGCCTCATCATTGGTGAGCGGAACAACCGGGGATATGCGCTTTTCCAGAAGCGCTCTGCGGTGAAGAAGATCGCGCCGGGAAAGTTCGACGTGAGTGTCGGCGGACACTATGCTGCAGGCGAGGACGCAGCAATTGCGGGCCCGCGCGAGATCAAGGAGGAATTGGGGCTCGATGCTCGGTTCAGCGACCTCCAGCCGATAGGCCGCAGGGTGTTTGTCTATTGCGTTACGCCCGGCATCATGGAATATGAGTTTCAAGACGTGTTCCTGCTGTATCGAACGGTTAGCCTGGATGAGCTTGCACTGCAGCGTGAAGAAGTCGACGGTGTGATCGAGATGAACGTGGAAGAGGGAATCGCACTTTTCTCGGAGAGACAGGCAAAGATTGAAGCAATGATCTTCACGGTTGACGGCCGTGCAGAACCGGTCCCGGTCTCCGCAGCTGATTTTGTCCCTTGTCTCGATAATTACTATCTTAAATTGCTCCTGCTCGCGAAGCGATATTTCAGCGGCGAGCGGGAACTTCTTCTGATCTGAGCTTGACTATCAGCGCAATTCAGGTAAACTTGGAAGTGTATCGTGTTTGGCGGATCACCCTGGTGCGAGGAGGGTGGGGAAACACGACGGACCTTCAAGATTCGAGCTATCATCGGTCTTTCCCGGATAAACAGCATGAAAATAACGTGGCTTCTTGGCGGGCTGGCCGCCGCGGCGCTCGCCCTTATCGCGGTCCTCACCTTCATGTATATTCTGCCGCTGGACCTTTGGGACCGCTCTCCGATCCAACCGATCGCCTTCAGCCATAAGAAGCATGCCGGCGAAAACGGCATCCCGTGCCTCTTTTGTCACCGCTATGCGCCGAAGTCGACGGTTGCCGGAATTCCCGCGGTTGCGGACTGCCGGGCCTGCCACCTGTTCATTGCTCAGGACTCTCCTGAAATCAAAAAGCTGCTTGCTTACTGGGATAAAAAAGAAGCCATCCCCTGGGTCAGGGTCTACCACGTGCCGGACCATGTCTATTTTCCGCACATGATGCATATTCGCGCCGGACTCGTCTGTGCAGGTTGCCACGGCGATGTAGCTGCAATGCCGCGTATCAAACGGTCAATCAAGATCAAGATGGGCTGGTGCCTGAACTGTCATCGGCAGCATAAGGCCAGTATCGATTGCTGGACGTGCCATAAATGATAAGGAAAGTTCTAAATAGCAAATCCCAAATTCCAAATAAGCTCCAACTACCAAATTCGAAATTCCAAACTGTTTGGAATTTGAACATTGCATTTTTGATTCATTCGTAAAAAGTCGTCACTCCCGCTTGTCGGGAGTCGTGTAGCAGCACAACACATTGGAAAAGAAGGATTCCGGACAGCCTGCACTCGCGCTGTCGCACTCGTAACCGCTGGCCGCAGGCAAGCCGGAATGACTTCAAAAACGGAGAACTCGACTTTTTACGAGACCATCATTTTTGGAATTTATTTGGAACTTGGTGCTTGGGATTTAATGCTTTCATCAGGAGTTTGTATGGATCGCAGGACCTTTTTACAATTAAGCGGATTGGCTGCTGCCGGCGGCCTGCTTGCGGGCTGCAAGGCTGCAAATGAGAAAATGATCCCTTATCTCATCCCGCCGGACGAGGGAGTGACTCCGGGCATAGCGAATTATTACGCCAGCACATGCAGGTCCTGTCCCGCCGGATGCGGCATCCTCGTGCGGGTGTCGGAAGGGCGGGCCAAAAAAATCGAGGGAAATCCCCTTCACCCAGTCAACAGGGGAAAACTGTGCGCACGGGGGCAGGCCGTTCTCCAGGAGCTTTATCATCCCGACCGTGTACCGCAGCCGCTCAAGCGCAGCGGGCCTCGGGGCTCGGGAGAATTCACGAAGATTACCTGGGAAGAGGCGCTGGCTCTGCTCGTGGGACAACTGAAGAACCTGCAGCAGTCAAAGGCGACTGACCGTCTCGCCCTGCTGACACCAGAGCTTCGGGGCACTCTGTTGGAACTGACGACGCGGTTCATGCGCTCCTTCGGATCTCCCCATCACATCACATACGAACTGCTAGGCCCTGACTGGCTTCGCACCGCAACCCGCCAAAGCTTCGGCCGGCCGGGCCTTCCTTATTATGATATCAGCGAGACACGATATCTGCTGAGCTTCGGTGCCGATTTCGTAGAAAGCCATTTGTCGCCCGTTCAGTACGGATATGCATTCGGCCGGATGCGCCAGGGCAGGGACACGGTACGCGGCCATTTCACTTACGTGGGCGGCCGGCTGTCATTGACCGCTGCCTCGGCTGATCGCTGGATGCCTGCAAAGCCGGGAAGCGAGGGGGCGCTGGCCCTCGGCATGGCGCGGCTGATCCTTGCCGAGGACCTTTATGATCGAGCTTCAATCGCAACGAACGGGCTTCATGTTGAAACACTGTTGCAGCAGCTCAAGGCGTACGATCTTGCCCGTGTTGCTGAAGAGACCGGGGTGGCTCAACAGGCCATTGCCGAAGTTGCCCGGGAATTCGCTGCGACCCGTCCTTCGCTCGCCATGGCAGGCGAGGCAGTTGCCTTCCAGAGCAATGGCCCGGAATCTGTCCGCGCCGTCCAGCTCCTGAACGTGCTGGTTGGGAACATGAACCACACCGGGGGGATCTACCCGGACAATGGGTCCCCAGATGGCCCAACGAACTCTTTTGACGATCTCTTTTCCCTTGTTAAGAAAATGGGCGCAGGAGGTGTCCAGATTGCCCTGATCTGCGGCGACCCGGCCCACACCATTCCCCCGGCAACCGGTTTTCAAGAGGCGCTCTCCAAAGTCCCATTCATCGTCAGTTTCTCATCGCTCATGGACGACACCGCTCTACAGGCTGATCTGATCCTGCCGGACCACGCGGCCCTCGAGAGCTGGGGGGACGTCGTCCCGCTTGCGGGCACGCGCGATACCGTGATCGGACTGATGCAGCCGGTTGTTGTGCCCGTGTTCGACACGCGCCAGTTAGCCGAAGTGCTTTTGACCGTGGCTCATGAATTGGGCGGGCAGACGAAGGCCGCATTCCCGTACGAATCGTATCTGGACATGTTGAAGGCTGAGATGAAAAAGCGGATCAACCTTCCAAAGGGCGAGGACTTTGAAGCAACCTGGGTTGACCTGCTCCGAAAGGGCGGAGTTTTCAAAGCGAACGTTAACCAGGGCAAGGGTTATCGC
>JBLMWN010000272.1:0-4483 GCA_050257255.1 Betaproteobacteria bacterium
GGACGGGAAGCCGTCCCCTTTGTGTTGAATCGACGGCGCAAGCCGTCAGTGTGGGGTAAAACAGCAATCTCCACTGTATCTTCGCAGTAACTGCGATCAGGCATATCTTCTTGCTGTCAGCGGGTATGAGCCGAGTTGTAGAAACTACAAACCCAGACGGCATCTCATGACGAACCCTGCCATTACTGGAAATAGAGATGGTGAGCGGGCGGAAGTCAACAGACGGCATAGTAGCCCCGGGTTTCCGGGATGAAGGCCAACCTTCACCGCGTTCAGGGTGACGAAATCGGTTTGGGCAACGCAGCAGCCCGTGATGATTTGATTCCTATGCTCGTCAATGCCCTTTTGTTCTTCTTCAAGTCTGACACACCCGAGACCGTATGTTGCATCCTGCTGACCGTTTTCCCCTGACGAAAAAACTTTTTTGTCCGTTGACTGCTTCGGAGAACTGTGGCATAATTTGACCATTTTGGTCTGCGGTATTTTTTGTTTCCTATGTTGCATGAAGATAGTTAAGGAGGGAACGCTGCTCTTTGGGTGTCATGGGTAAAGACGAAAAGATGAACAGGGGAAAATGCAGCAGTCTGACGGTCATGTTATCTCTGGTCGTGGGGATATCGGCGTTTCTGGTTTACTCAAAAACTGCGCTTGCCCAGACAAAGGCTGTGCTATCCGACACAGATTGTGTGAAATGTCATGCCGGCCAGGTGAATGATTTGGCGGCGGCCGGAGGGGCGCACAGGGGCGTTTCCTGCTCGGGCGGCCATGCCGGTCATCCACCGGAAGTAGCGAAACCGATTCCACGGTGCGATATGTGCCATTTGAGGTCAAAGAAGGATCATTTCAACATGGAAATGCCAGCTTGCCTCAACTGTCATACGAACCCCCACAGACCTTTGGATATATCATTGAAGGGCGCGGATAAAGATGCCTGTCTTATCTGCCATGGACCGGAGAGCTGGCTGCTGAGAGAATATGAAAGCAAGCATACAGCCCTTAACTGTTCCAAGTGCCATGACGTCCACCGAAAGATCCCGCAGTGCGTCCAATGCCACATACCTCACTCGTCTGAAATGGTCGCCGGCGACTGCAAAAGATGCCACAGGGCGCACATGCCGAAGGTTGAGGCTTTTTCTGCCGGTATGCGTTCAAAAGACTGCGGCTTGTGCCACAAGATGCAGGCCGCCCTCCTTGGCGCCACCACATCAAAGCACAAGAGCCTGGCATGCATCGGATGCCACAAGCTAAAGCACAGATTTAAACCGGCTTGTCAGGACTGCCATGGGACGCCTCACCCGAATGACATTTTGGCAAAATTTCAGGAATGCGGCATGTGCCACAACGGCGCCCATAATCTGAACAACTGGCCTGAGACGGCGATTAAGGGAGCGACCGGAGATGCACCAAAGAAACAGTAGTAGAATATTCTGTTATTCTCGAAGGACCACCCGCTGAAATCGACGTCCTTATTGTTGACGGCGTCGTGAATCTATGGCATAATCGCGCTCGGTTTGGCGTTTGCTGCGCCGTATTTCCTGTATCATCTGACGCAGCCCTCCAGGGAACGCGGCGCTTCAAAAAATACTTCATCAGGAGGAAGAGATGAAAGCATTGAAAAGCAGCAGTCTTATGGTCGTATTTTTTTTAGTCGCTTTGATTCTGTCCTATTCAAGCGCTGCACCGGCACAGCAGAAACCCGCTCTGGCAAACGACGACTGTGTGAAATGTCATGCCGCTCCGCCGGCTGATCTGGCAGCAGCCGGGAAGAAACACAAGGACGTCGGGTGTACCGGTTGTCACATCGGTCATCCGCCAACCGTCAAGAAGCCAATCCCGCAATGCAGCGACTGCCATATGGGTAAGCCTCATTTCGAGCTCAAGGGCTGCCTTGGCTGCCACAGGAACCCCCATACGCCTTTGAATATTACATTCACCCCCAACATTACGGATGCCTGTCTGACCTGCCATCAGCCGCAGATTGAGCAGCTCAGGAAATTCAAGAGCAAGCATACGGCCCTTGACTGCTCCAAGTGTCATGACGTCCACCGCAAGATCCCACAGTGCACGCAGTGCCACAAGCCCCACTCGGCTGAAATGACGGCCGCCGACTGCAAGAAATGCCACAAGCCGCACAGGCCGACGGGTGTGACCTATGCTGCGGAAACCCCATCAAAAGACTGCGGCGCATGCCACAGCAAGGTCCTTAACCTTCTCAGTGCCAGCAAGGCCAAGCACAAGGAGCTCGCATGCGCATTCTGCCATAAGGAAAAACACAAGATGGTACCCAAATGCCAGGACTGCCATGGTACGCCCCATCCGGCCGGCATTATGGCCAAGTTCCCGAAATGCGGCGAGTGCCATAACATCGCTCACGATCTGAATAACTGGCCTGCAACGGCCGCGAAGGAAGCGCCGAAAGAAAAACCGAAGAAAAAGAAGTAAATCAATCCCGCCGTTCAACATCGAAGGGCCTGTGATTTCGCAGGCCCTTTTTCTTTCCCTTCCGCGGCCTAACAGGGTCAAGGGTCCAGGGAATGGACCAGGATGCGGTTTGTAAAACCGTGTCAACAAAATGCCCGATTCATGCTATAATCCGCCATGCGATTCATCGCCGACCTCCACGTTCATTCCCACTACTCCCGCGCAACGAGCAGGGACATGTGCCCCGAGGGCATTTGGAAATGGGCGCAGCTCAAGGGCATCACCGTCATCGGCACCGGCGACTTCACCCATCCCGGCTGGCTCAAGGAGCTTCATGAAAAGCTCGATCCGGAAGGCAACGGGCTCTTCGCACTCAAAAAAGAATTTCAGCCCGGCGATGTCCCGGAGTCGTGCAAGGCGGATGTCCGGTTCATTCTCTCCGCGGAGATAAGCTGCATCTACGGCAAGAACGGGAAGACCCGGAAGGTGCACTCTGTTATCCTGGTGCCGGATTTAGCGGCTGCTGCGAGGCTCAACCTTGCCCTCTCGAAGATCGGGAACCTCAATGCGGACGGCAGGCCGATTCTCGGGCTTGATGCAAAAGAGCTCTTGAAGATTACGCTCGATGCATCTCATGACGCCATACTCATTCCCGCCCACGCCTGGACACCGCATTTTTCCGTCTTCGGCGCGGCCTCAGGCTTCGACTCCCTGGAAGAGTGTTTTGAAGAACTGACCCCGCGCATCTACGCCATCGAAACGGGGCTGTCGTCAGACCCCTTGATGAACTGGCGGCTTTCCGCTCTCGACAGAATGACGCTGGTATCGAATTCAGACGCTCACTCGGCAGCCAAGATCGGGCGCGAGGCTAATATCATGGATACGGCTATTTCATACTCCGCGATTCTGGATGCGATCAAAACGCGTAAGGGTTTCGCCGGGACCATTGAGTTCTTTCCCGAAGAAGGGAAGTATCATTATGACGGACACCGGGAGTGCGGGGTAAGCCTCACGCCGAAAGAGACCATACAGTATGACTATCTTTGCCCCGTATGCAGCAGGAAGGTGACGGTCGGCGTGATGCATCGTGTAGAAAAGCTCGCTGACCGGGAGCACGGCTACAGGCCGGCAGGGGCGCCCGGATTTACTTCGATCATTCCTTTGCCGGAGATCATTGCCGAGGGTCTTCAATGCGGGGTGAATACGAAGAAGGTGAGCGCGCTCTACGGTTCAATTCTCGAAAGACTGGGCAGTGAATTCAAGATCCTCATGGACGTTCCTCTCGAGGATATCGAGCGCGCAGGCACGCCTCTGCTGCGGGAAGCCGTCTCGCGCATGCGCGCAGGGAACGTGCATATCGCGCCCGGTTATGACGGAGAATTCGGCAAAGTCAAGATATTTGAGGAAGTGGAGAGGAAAGAGATCAAGGGGCAGTTGAAGCTGCTGTAGCGCTTCCTAACCCGGACAAAATAGAATCAAAAGGCGTTTCTCGTGGAGCACGCGGAAGACGCAGAGAAAGAATTCAAGAATAATGATTCAAGGCTCAAACTCTGCGAGAAATTTCCGCCCATCTGCTTCGATGTCATTTCGTGTCGAGTAGGGAACGACAAATAAAAAAATGAACGCATTTAATACAGACATCTATCAGGGCTTGAACGAAACCCAAAAAGAGGCCGTCACGACCATCGAGGGCCCGCTCCTGATCGTTGCCGGGCCGGGTACAGGCAAGACCCTGACCATCGTCCGGAGGATCGCTTACCTCATCCGCAAGGGCGCGCGGCCGGAAAACATCCTTGCTGTTACGTTCACGAACCGTGCCGCGCGGGAGATACGGGAGCGGGCAGAGAAACTCCTCGGACAGGACGCAAAGCGGATATTCATTGGCACACTCCACCTGCTGGGCCTTAGGATAATGAAAGAGGCGTTGTCCGCGGAGTTCGCCGTGCTCAGCAGGGAGGAACAGGCTGAATTTTTAAAATCTCGGACGAAGGGTTCAGCCAAAAAGGCGCACCAGGCAGCAGAGAAAATTTCAAGAATTAAGAATTCTCTGGAAGATTTTGAC
>JBLMWN010000273.1:0-7061 GCA_050257255.1 Betaproteobacteria bacterium
GAGTCGTGTTGCCGCATAACACATCGAAAAGAAAGATCCCCCGAACAAGTCGAGGCAGGCTCCCAAGGAATGACGTCAAGAATACAAGACTCGATTTTTTACGAGACCATCACCTTTGACCTTTTACGCTTCACTAGTCATTCTACAGGATATACCGGCTCAGATCCTCGTTCTTCAGAATGTCGGCCAGGCGCTCACGAACGTACTGGGCGTTGATACTGATCTTCGTGCCTTTTTTCTCGGGTGCATCAAAGGATATTTCGTCGAGCAGGCGTTCCATGATGGTATGCAGCCTTCGTGCTCCGATGTTCTCCGTACGCTCGTTCACCTGTGCCGCTATGCCGGCGATTTCCTCGACGGCGTCGGCGGTGAAGCTCAAATTGATCTCTTCCGTGGCCAGGAGCGCTACCTGCTGCTTGATGAGCGCATTCTGCGGTTCCGTCAGGATGCGGATGAATTCCGCTTTGCCCAGGGAATCGAGTTCCACCCGTATGGGGAACCGTCCCTGGAGCTCGGGGATCAGATCCGACGGCTTGGAAACATGAAATGCTCCGGCCGCAATGAACAGGATATGATCGGTCCTGACGGGACCGTACTTGGTCGTGACCGTCGAACCTTCTACAATAGGCAGAAGGTCCCGCTGTACGCCTTCGCGGGAAACGTCCGGACCATGCGTCTCGCGGCCGGCAATCTTGTCGATTTCGTCGAGAAACACGATGCCGGACTGCTCGATGCGCTGGAGTGCCTCTCTCGTCACTTTATCCATATCGATGAGTCTGGCAGCCTCTTCCTGCGTCAAAAGACGCAGCGCGTCGGGCACCTTCATTTTGCGTCGTTTCGTCTTTTCCGGCAGAAGGCCCCCGAGCATTTCCTTAAGATTCATCTCGATTTCTTCCATGCCGACGTTCGAGACGATGCCGAAGGGCATGACTTTCTCCTTGGTCTCAAGCTCGACGGTGCGGCTGTCGAGCTTTCCTTCGCGGAGCTGCTGCCTCAGCTTTTCACGAGTAGTCGTATGCTGTTCCTGCTGCTCCATGGTCGGGGCCTCGAACCCAGGCGATGTCCTGACGGGCGGCAGGAGAACGTCGAGAAGGCGATCCTCGGCCATGGCCTCGGCTTTTTCCCGGACCTGATCGGCCATTTCATTTCTGACCATATTGATGCCGATCTCGGTCAGATCGCGGATAATCGAATCCACATCGCGGCCCACATAACCGACCTCGGTAAACTTCGAGGCCTCGATCTTGAGGAACGGCGCCTGGACAAGCTTCGCGAGTCTCCGGGCGATCTCGGTCTTGCCTATGCCCGTGGGCCCGATCATGATAATGTTCTTCGGCATGACCTCGTCTCGCAGTTCTTCAGCCACGTGCTGCCGTCTCCATCGGTTCCGGAGCGCAATGGCTACGGCACGCTTGGCCTTGTGCTGGCCGATTATATATTTGTCGAGTTCCACGACGATCTGCCGCGGGGTCAGGTTATTTTTCAAAAAAACCTCCAATTGAGTCAAGCATGAAATTCTAAAATTTAAATTCGAAATGAATACGAATGCTCAAATCTAAATATTTGAAATTTTCGGATTTCTCATTTTCGATATTATTTAGAATTTAGGATTTCGAAATTCGTATTTGTTGTTACAATTCCTCTATCGTGATTTCCTTGTTGGTGTAGATGCAGATATCGCCGGCGATCTTCATGGCTTCTGACACAATGGAGCGCGCGTCCAGCGAAGTATGATCCGTGAGCGCCCGGGCCGCGGCGAGGGCGTAGGGGCCGCCTGACCCGATTGCCGAGATGCCGTTTTCCGGCTCAATAACATCTCCGGTTCCCGAGAGGATAAAGGAGCGCTCGTTATCTGCGACGATCATGAGCGCTTCGAGCCTGCGGAGCACCCTGTCCGTGCGCCAGTCCTTGGCAAGTTCCACGGCGGCGCGTGTGAGGTTGCCATGGTACTGCTCCAGCTTCGCTTCAAATTTTTCGAAGAGCGTAAAGGCGTCGGCTGTGGCCCCGGCGAATCCGGCCAGTATGTTATCATTATACATCTTGCGTACTTTTTTAGCATTATGCTTCATCACCGTTGACCCAACGGTGACCTGTCCGTCGCCGGCGATGGCGGTTTTGCCGTTGCGTCGTACAGCCAGGATCGTTGTTCCATGCAGTGGCGTTATTTCGCTCATAATGCCTCCATCCATAATGATGCGTGATTCATGATGTATGATGAATTCATAAGGTGGTAACGGTTACGAGGCCCGTATCGTCGAGACGCCACGTTTTTCGTCGAACGACGTGACCGTCAACCGAAAAGGACTTCGTTACCATAACCGTTTTACAATTCCTTGAGTCATTTTGCATCCGTTTTTATTTCTTCCTCGCTCTCGGATGCGCTTTGTCATAGGTTTCCATAAGCGAATCGAGGTTGAGATGCGTGTACCGCTGGGTGGTCGACAGACTCTCATGCCCGAGCAGTTCCTGGATTGCGCGCAGGTCAGCACCGGACTCAAGCAGGTGCGTGGCGAAGCTGTGGCGGAGCGTGTGCGGGCTCGCCATTTGCGCCAAACCCAGCTTTTTTCTGTAGTTTTCTAAAATACGCTGAACCGTGCGGGCTGTCAAGCGTTTTCCTGAAGGGCCGGTGAAGACTGCGGAATTCTCTGTTCCCATCGTCTTTTTGCCGATGTATGCGTCGATTGCGCGGAGCGCCGTGCGCCCGATGGGGACGATCCGTTCTTTTCTTCCCTTGCCCCGGATGCGAATGAGCCGGTCGTTGCTATCGATATCCGCGCGGTTGATCCCAATGAGTTCGCTCGCCCTGATGCCGGTGGAGTAGAGCGTCTCGAGCACCGCACGGTCCCGCAGGACGATGTCCTGGCAGTCTCCGGTTCTTTTTCCCGGCGCTTCCATGAGCCGCACGGCATCGTCCGCAGTCAAGACAGCGGGCAGGCGCTTTTCGCGACGCGGCGTACTAACGAGCCGAGCAGGATTATTTTTGATGATTCCCTCACGGCTCAGATATTTTAAAAAAGTGCGGATAGCCGAAAGTTTCCTTGCGATGGAGGATTTTTTTACTTTGATCTTTATGAGATGGGCGATGAACTGCCGGAGTGTCTGGTGATCAACCTGGGTGACCGATGTTTCACCGAGGAAATTGGAAAGTTGTTCCAGGTCCGAGAGATAGCTCCGCTCGGTGTGAGGGGAAACGTTTCGTTCACTCCTGAGATAGGCAATGAAATCGAAAATGTGCTTTCGCATGGCGGTACTTTAGCGTATTAGGTGGGATTTTGCAAGAAGAGAAGGCAGTGTGGAATGCACAGTGTCCGATTGAAGAACATGGGGAACACTACGCGTCGCCGCCTGACGGACTTTCCCCGTGAGAGAAAACCGCCGGCACCCGACGGCGGAGGATGTCCTTCCCTCGTGATAGTGTATCATGCCGCTATCTTTTTTAAACGTCAGAGAGTGCTACACTCGAACGGAGTTTACCCTTTGCTTTCTGCATTCTGCGGAACCGCTTCCGGTTTCGGTTCTTCCTTGTACCCGCACTCTTTCTTCAGACAAGCAATGTAGGGGCCCGTCTTTTTTGAATACTTTTCCACGAGGAAGGGCGCGCCGCACTGCGGGCAGGCACGGGGCACGGGCCTGTACCATATGGCGAATTTGCAGGCAGGGTAGTTGGCGCAGGAGAAAAATACCTTGCCGAAACGCGAGCGCCGCTCCACGATCTTGCCGCCGTCCTCGGGACAGGTCACGCCCGTCGACATACCCTGCGTGTGGTTGCATTCGGGATAGCGCGAGCAGGCAAGAAACTTACCGAACCGTCCTCGCTTGACGACCATCGTGGAGCCGCATTTGGGGCATATCTCGTCCGTGGTTTCTTCGGGCGCGGCTTCCACCTCGCCGTTCTCCTTGCGCACAAAAGGCTTCGTATTTTTGCACTCGGGGTAGCCGCTGCAGGCAAGGAACTGACCGTTCCGTCCCCACTTGATGACCATTGGTTTCCCGCACTTTTCGCAGATGATATCCGTAGGGGTCTGCTCTGCCTTGAAATCCTTCATCTCGGCCTGGGCCTTTTCCAGGCTTTCGCTGAAAGGTTTATAGAAATCCTTGACTGCTTCCACCCATTGCATCTGACCTTCTTCGATCTTGTCGAGTTCCTCTTCCATTTTCGCCGTAAAGGCTACATCCATCACGACCGGGAAATGGCTTACCAGCAGGGTGTTCACAAGCACCCCGAGGTCCGTGGGACGGAACTTGTTCTCAACCTTGCTGACGTAGTCGCGGTCCTGGATGGTCGAGATGATCGCGGCGTAGGTGCTCGGCCTGCCGATGCCCCTTTCCTCGAGCGTCTTCACGAGCAGGGCTTCGGAAAAACGCGGCGGCGGCTGAGTGAAGTGCTGCTTCGGGTCAAGCTTGGCGAGGGCAAGCAGTTCTCCCTCAGTGAGCGGCGGGAGAACGGCCTCGCCGTTTTCTTCTTCCGACGGAGCCTGGTCTTCAGACTTTTCTTCCATATAAACCGCCATGAAGCCGGGAAATTTCACGATCGAACCGGTCGCGCGGAAGGTATAGTCACCGGCCTTGATGTCCACCGAGGTCTGGTCGATGACCGCCGGGTTCATCTGGCTTGCCACGAAGCGGTTCCAGATGAGTTTGTAGAGCTTGTATTGGTCGTTCTGCAGATATTGCTTGATGGCGTCAGGTTCGCGCATCACCGAAGTGGGCCGGATGGCCTCGTGTGCTTCCTGGGCGGACTTGGCGCTGGCATACACGGGCGGCTTCTCCGGGAGAAAGTCCTTGCCGAATTTACCGACGATGAAGTCGCGCGCCTCGTCCTGAGCTTCTTTACCGACGCGGGTGGAGTCCGTTCTCATATACGTAATGAGACCAACCGCACCCTCCTTGCCGACATCGATACCTTCGTACAATGACTGGGCGATGCCCATGGTCCGCTTTGCAGTGAACCCGAGCTTGCGGCCTGCTTCCTGCTGAAGTTTGCTCGTGGTGAAGGGCGGGACCGGATTGCGACGGCGTTCCTTTTTCTCAACCTTGGCAACGACGTAGCTCTTGTCGCGGAGCTCGGTGAGGATTTTCTTCACTTCCTCGTTGTTCTTGACCTTGAGTTTCTCTTCGTCCTTCTTGATGAGCTTGGCCTCGAACTGCGGCGGAAGCTTTCCCTCAAGAAGAGCAGTGAGCGACCAGAATTCCTCGGGGACGAAGGCCTTGATTTCTTCTTCTCGTTCACAGATCAGGCGGAGCGCAACGGACTGCACCCGTCCTGCAGAAAGTCCGCGGCGCACTTTCTGCCATAGAATAGGGCTGATCTGGTAGCCAACAAGCCGGTCGAGAATGCGCCGTGCCTGCTGTGCGTCAACCTTGTTGGCATCGATTTTACCGGGATGAGCGATGGCTTGGAGAATGGCCTTTTTGGTGATTTCGTTGAACAGAACGCGGTAGATCCCCTGTGTCTTGGTACTACCTGAGACAGTTTCAGCAACGTGGTAGGCAATGGCTTCACCTTCGCGGTCAGGGTCGGTTGCGATCAAAATGCGGTCGGCTTTCTTTGCAGCCGACTTGAGCTCTTTTACGACGGGAGCCTTGCCCTTGATCATAATGTATTTCGGCTCGAAGTCTTTTTCGATGTCCACACCCAGCTTGCTTTTGGGCAGGTCCATGATATGTCCTACCGAGGCCTTGACCGTGTAATCCTTGCCGAGGTATTTGGCAATGGTCTTCGCCTTAGCAGGGGATTCGACTATGACAAGTGATTTCATACGCTAAAACCTTTTCTACCACAGAGGGCGCAGAGGACAACAAAGGCGAAATTCAACAGTTACCCACATGTCGCACGCCCGCGGTCTGCGTGTTGAATGAGCTTATTTAATTCCAGGAAGTCTTCTTGATGCGCCGGCTGACTACAGAGGCATTCACGTCCTGCTCGTAGGGATGGGCAAACAAGGTAAACGCCACAAGGGTTTTGATATGCTCGATCTCGATTCGCTCCGTGTGGACGGTCATGGCACGCTCCAGCAGTTCTTCCCGCTGGTCTTCCCCGATGATGCCGAGGCTCGCGAGCTTGGTCACAAAGCCGAATGCGTCGATGGTGAAACGATCGCGTTCTTCGCGGTTCATTGCTCTCACACTCAGGGGAGACGATGCCGCTGCAAACAGACCTTCCGACTGCCTCTGCACCAGCATCTGCACAAGGGTCAGCGCTGCGTCTGCTTCCTGCAGTCGACAGCCTTTGTTCACGAGAGCCTGCATGATCTTGCCTTCTTCATCAAACAGTTCCTCTTTGTTTTGAACCTGGTCCGCGATGAGCGAGAACAGGGTCATCATCCGGTCATCCAATACTTCCTCCAACAATTAAGTATACCACTGAGCCACAGAGGTCACGGAGGAAAAACAAAAAAAGATGAAATCAAAAGATTGAATAATCCGATTCATACCTTCTCATTTCTCCTATCCTGTACCGTTAAGACACTCTGCATGTCTCTGCGTCACCGTGGTAACGTTCCTCAGCCTTACTCTTCCCGTACAAAATACTTCCCGGGAAGTTGTTTTGCAAGTCCTTTCAACTCCAGATTGATCAGCACGCCGCTCAAGGCGCCGGCGGTCAAGCGGCTTTCATTCATGAGCATGTCAATGTGTTTCGGCTCGCTCGTGATGCACTGAAGTACGACGCTTTCATCCCGAGTCAGTGACCTTAGAGGCCGTGCCGCGATTTTCTCTCGCGTATCGGATGGCTTGCCCCCGAGTCCGGTCAGGATGTCTTCCGTGTTCTCGACGAGCGTCGCCCCCCGCTTGATGAGGCTGTTCGTTCCCTTGCTCGTCGGGGCGCCGATATTGCCGGGTACGGCAAAAAGCTTCCTGCCCTGATCGAGCGCATACTGCGCCGTGATGAGCGATCCGCTGTCCTCTGATGCTTCGATGATCACGGTCCCGCGAGAAAGGCCGCTGATAATGCGGTTTCGGGCCGGGAAGTAACCGGACTCCGGTTTCGTGCCAAAAGCGTTTTCGGTCACCACTGCGCCGGCTCTGCTGATCTGTTCCATCAACTCCCTGTTCTCGGGCGG
>JBLMWN010000274.1:0-6079 GCA_050257255.1 Betaproteobacteria bacterium
TCCTCAGCGTTCTCAAACGCATCGGATTTTCAATCTGCCCCATTGCCTGCTGAACCCTGAGGTTGAACAGCTCTTTCTTGAGATCAGCCGCCTTGGCCTGCAGCTCTTCGGTCGACAGGTCACGTAATTCCCGTGCACGTATTTTCATAATTCAGCCTCCCGGGAGACAAACTTCGTCGCAATCGGCAGTTTGTATGCTGCCAGCCGGAACGCCTCTCTGGCCACGGTTTCATCAACGCCGCCCATCTCGTAGAGCACCCGGCCGGGCTTTACAACCGCTACCCAGTACTCAGGCGCTCCCTTGCCTTTCCCCATGCGGGTTTCAGCCGGCTTTTTCGTGATCGGCTTATCCGGGAAAATCCGTATCCAGATCTTCCCGCCGCGCTTCACATAGCGGGTCATGGCGATGCGAGCCGCCTCGATCTGCCTGCTCGTGATCCATCCCGGCTCAAGAACCTTCAGGCCGAACTCGCCGTAGCTTACTTCGGCGCCACGGTAAGCAGTGCCTTTCCTTCTTCCCTTGTGCATCTTCCTGTGTTTAACTCGTTTAGGCGCTAACATAATAACAGTCCTTTAATCACTCGTAATTCGTTTAACCTGTGCGCTTATGCCGCGGTGGTCGGCTGCTGAAGCACATCGCCCCGATAGATCCATACCTTGACGCCGATCTGGCCCATTGTGGTCTTTGCTTCGAAGAACCCGTAATTGATGTCGGCGCGCAGAGTATGAAGAGGAACTCGCCCCTCACGATACCACTCGGTCCGGGCAATTTCCGCACCCGCCAATCTTCCCGCGCACGTGATCTTGATGCCCTGGGCGCCAAGACGGAGCGCCGAGGTGACGGCCTTCTTCATGGCCCTGCGGAAGGCGATTCGGCGTTCCAGCTGGAGCGCGATGTTCTCCGCCACGAGCTGAGCGTCCAGTTCAGGACGCCTGATCTCCTGAATGTTGATGTACATCTGTTTGCCGGTAATGGCTTCGAGGTCCTTTTTTAACTTGTCGACCTCAGCGCCCTTCTTGCCGATGATAATGCCGGGGCGCGCCGTATGAATATTGATCTTCGCCTTCTGGCCTGCCCGCTCGATCTCGACTTTGGCAACGCCCGCATGCATGAGCCGCTCTTTCACGATCTTTCGGATCTTGATGTCCTCATGCAGGAGCGACGCGTAATTCTTCTGAGAAAACCAGCGGGAATCCCACGTCTTGATAATCCCGAGCCGAAGCCCGGTCGGATGTACCTTCTGTCCCATGATGCCTCCGTTAATAAAACCTATGCTGAAAGCACCAGCGTTATATGGCTGGTCCTCTTCCTGATTACATTGCCGCGGCCCATGGCCCGAGCCCGCATCCGCTTCATGGTAACACCCTGGTTCACATAGGCCTTCGTCACTTTGAGCGTATCAAGATCGCCGACCTTTTTCTGCTCTGCGTTGGCAACCGCGGAATCGAGGAGCTTCTTGACGATCCGCGCGGCGTGGAGCGGTGTAAAGGTGAGAATATTGAGAGCGTCTCCCACCATCTTGCCACGTATGAGATCGACTACCTGTCGCGCCTTGCGCGGCGTAATTCGTATGTGTCTGACTGTTGCGCTTGCTTCCATCTGACGATCCTCACTCTGATAAACGGCGCGATCCGATCCTACTTCGGAGCTGTCACCTTTTCTGCGGCCTTTGATCCGCCGTGTGACTTGAATGTCCGGGTCGGTGAAAACTCACCCAGTTTGTGGCCGACCATATTTTCGGTGACATATACCGGAATAAACTTCTTTCCGTTATGTACTGCCATGGTGTGGCCAACAAATTCGGGCGTAATCGTGGATCTTCGGGACCACGTCTTTACGATCTTCTTCTCCCCGGCTGCATTCATGGCCTCAACTTTTTTCATGAGGCTCTCATCGATAAAAGGGCCTTTTTTTATTGATCTCGGCACCGTATTCCTCCGCTGCTCTATTTCGGATCTCGGATTTCGGATTTTTAAATCCGCACTCGATCCGAATTCTACAATTCAGCTATCTGCTCTTTGTTCTTCTCGAAACGATAAATTTCGCAGTAGATTTATTTTTCCGCGTCTTCGTCCCGTCGGGAAGACCCCACGGCGAGCAGCCCGGCCTACCACCTGATGATTTACCTTCGCCGCCACCGAGGGGATGGTCAACAGGATTCTTTGCCACACCGCGAACCCGCGGCCGCATGCCCATCCAACGGGCTCTTCCTGCCTTGCCGATGCTGATGTTCTCATGATCCAGGTTGCCCACCTGACCGATTGATGCCATGCACTCGGAGCGAACCATGCGAACTTCTCCGGAGTTCAGCCTCAGTGTCGCGTATTCACCTTCACGCGCCAGAAGCTGCACGGAAGCGCCGGCACTTCGGGCAAGTTGACCACCTGCGCCCTTTTTAAGCTCCACATTGTGGAGAATAGTACCAACAGGGATGGCGGTCATCGGAAGCGCATTCCCCGGCTTGATGTCGGCATCGGGTCCTGACATCACGTTGTCGCCCACCTTCAAGCCAAGCGGAGCGATAATATAACGTTTCTCCCCGTCCTTGTAATGGATGAGCGCGATCCTCGCCGATCTGTTCGGATCGTACTCAATCTCCGCCACTGTTGCAGGGATACCGGCCTTGTCGCGTCTGAAGTCGATTACCCTGTATTTTTTTTTGTGCCAGCCACCCCGGTAACGGACGGTTACCCTGCCGCGGTTGTTTCTCCCGCCGCTCTGGCTGAGCTTGACGACCAGCGATTTCTCAGGCGTGCTGCGCGTTACCTCTTCGAATGTTGATGTGGTCTGGAACCGTCGTCCCGCAGACGTCGGGTTATAGGTTTTTACCGGCATTTATGCACCCTCAAATATATCGATCTTTTCACCAGGCTTCAGTGTCACATATGCTTTTTTCCAGTCAGACCGCCGGCCGAGCCGCGTTCCGACACGTTTGTTCTTGCCTGCATTCTTTACCGTCGTAACATCAGCGACCTTGACCTTAAAAATCCCTTCGATCGCTTTTTTCACCTGGACTTTGTTCGCATCGACCTTTACCTCAAAGGTCAGCACGTTATTTTTTTCTTTGAGCCGGGCGCCCTTCTCGGTTATTCGCGGCACCCGAATGATGTCGTACAGGTCAATCGTCATTTTCCGTATACCTCCTGCATCGCGTTCAGGGCGTCCTGCGTGGTAATGAGGTACCGGTATTTGAGCAGGTCATACACATTGATGTTATCCATCTTGAGCACCTTGACCGACGGTATATTGCGGGCCGCCAGCCTCAGGTTTTTGTTTTCTGCGGTGATGAGCACAAGGGCGTTCTCCTGCACCCCGAGGTTCTCAAGCATCGATGACATCAGCTTAGTCTTCGGCTCCGCCAGTTCGAGGCTGTCGACGAGAATCAGCTTATTATCCGTAACCTTCGAGGAGACGGCGTCAACCAGTGCCGCCCGCTTGGCCTTTTTCGGGAGGGCATAGGAGTAATCCCTCGGTGTCGGGCCGAAGACCGTTCCTCCATGCCTCCAGAGCGGGGATCGGTTGCTGCCCGCGCGGGCTCTGCCGGTGCCCTTCTGCTTAAAGGGCTTTTTCCCTCCGCCGCTTACAAGCGCCTTGTTCCTGGTGGCTGCGGTCCCTGCTCTCTTATTCGCCAGCTGATTCACGACCGCAGCATGCAGGAGGTACGGACGCACTTCAGCGGAGAACAGGCTCGGGAGTTCCACATCCTTAACTTTTTTGTTATTCTGGTCTACCATTGCGACTGACGGCATTTTCAATTTCCTCTACTTCTTGATATTAATCAGCCTTATAGAGAAGGATGAGCCCATTCTCTCCGCCCGGGACTGCTCCGCGGACGAACAACAGGTTCTGGTCCGGCCGCACATCGACAATTTCAATGTTCTTAAGCGTCACGTTTACGGCGCCCATGTGTCCCGGAAGTTTTTTACCCGGCCATACGCGTGACGGCCAAGCGCTCGAACCGATCGAACCGGGCGCGCGGTTGAACATGGAACCGTGGCCGCCCGGACCGCCGCCAAATTTGTGCCGTTTCATGACGCCGGCAAACCCTTTCCCCTTGCTCACCCCGCTCACAGAAATGCGATCACCCTTTTTAAATATGTCGACGGTTAATACCTGCCCCTGTTCAAACTCAGCGGTACGAAATTCTCGAAGGAACCGGTTCGGTTGGACGTTCGCCTTCTGGTAATGACCGGTCATCGCCTTCGTCACGCGTGTCTTTTTTTTCTCCTCATCGAACGAGAGCTGCACCGCATCATAGCCGTCTTTTCCGGCAGTTTTCTTTTGAACCACCGTGCAGGGCCCTGCCTGGATCACGGTAACCGGGATAAGTTCCCCGCCGCTGAAATGCTGGCTCATGCCTACCTTTTTTCCAATAATTCCCTTGCTCATTGCTTATCCCTTCATCCGCATAAAAGGCCCTCGAAATAAATTTCAGCCCGTGCGGTCTGGTTTCAAAAAACTACAGCTTAATCTCCACATCAACGCCTGCAGCCAGATCAAGCTTCATGAGCGCATCAACGGTCTGCGGGGTAGGATCCAGAATGTCCATCAAGCGCTTATGCGTACGGATCTCGAATTGCTCCCGGGATTTCTTGTCCACATGGGGAGAGCGGAGCACGGTCCAGCGGTTTATTCTGGTCGGGAGCGGAATCGGCCCGGACACCTTAGCACCCGTCCGTTTTGCCGTATCCATGATCTCGACTGCAGACTGGTCAAGCAGCCTGTGGTCATATCCTTTTAATCGTATCCTGATCTTCTGTGTCACTGGTTGACCTCAATTTCCGATTTCAGTTTGTGTGGTGCGGTGTTTCATTTTTAGCCGCATTCCGAAATCCGCATCCGCATTCGTTTCTTACTCGATCACTTCGGTGATGACGCCTGCACCCACGGTCCGGCCGCCCTCGCGGATGGCGAACCGCAGTTCCTTGTCCATGGCAATCGGCGTGATGAGCTCCACGCTGCAGCTCATGTTGTCGCCCGGCATCACCATCTCCACGCCTTCGGCCAGCTTCACCACGCCCGTCACGTCCGTCGTCCGGAAGTAGAACTGCGGGCGGTAACCGTTGAAGAACGGCGTGTGGCGGCCCCCTTCTTCCTTCGTCAGTACATACGCCTCGGCCTTGAACTTCGTGTGCGGCGTGATGCTCCCCGGCTTCGCGAGCACCATGCCGCGCTCGACTTCTTCCTTCTTGATGCCACGGAGCAGCACTCCCACATTGTCGCCGGCCTCGCCTTGGTCCAGGAGCTTGCGGAACATCTCGACGCCCGTGACCACCGTCTTCTGCGTGGGCTTGATTCCCACGATCTCGATTTCGTCGCCGACCTTGACGACGCCGCGCTCGATCCTGCCCGTCACCACCGTGCCCCGGCCCGCGATCGAGAACACGTCTTCGATCGGCATGAGGTAGGCCTTGTCAACGTCGCGCTTGGGCTGGGGAATATAGCTGTCGATGGCATCCATGAGCTCCATGATGCTCTTGTATTCCGGCGCATTGATGTCCTTGCTCTCGCTCTGGAGGGCCTTCAGGGCGCTTCCCTTGACGATCGGCGTCTTGTCCCCCGGGAACTGGTACTTCGACAGAAGTTCCCGGATCTCCAGCTCGACGAGCTCGATGAGCTCGGGGTCGTCCACCATGTCCACCTTATTCATGTATACCACGATGTACGGCACGCCAACCTGACGGGCCAGGAGGATGTGCTCACGGGTCTGGGGCATCGGGCCGTCAGCGGCTGATACCACCAGAATGGCGCCGTCCATCTGGGCCGCACCGGTAATCATGTTCTTCACATAATCCGCATGGCCCGGGCAGTCGACGTGGGCATAGTGACGCTTGTCCGTCTGGTACTCCACGTGCGCCGTCGCAATCGTGATGCCGCGCTCCCGCTCTTCCGGCGCCTTGTCGATCTGATCATAAGCCACGTAGCTCGCCATGTTCTTAAGCGCCAGCACCTTCGTGATGGCCGCCGTTAATGTCGTCTTGCCGTGGTCCACGTGTCCAATGGTCCCCACGTTCACATGCGGCTTCGTCCTCTCAAATTTTGCCTTTGACATGCTGTACCCCCTCCTGTCAGGAAGTG
>JBLMWN010000275.1:0-9942 GCA_050257255.1 Betaproteobacteria bacterium
AGACCGTAGCCCTGACAGAAGAGGGAAACATCAAGGTTGAGCGCTTGCTGAACGCCGGCAACCTCTACGACCCCTCGAACGTCGATCTCGTGCATCATGTGCATCAGGCCTTGAAGGCGCATGCACTGTTCCACCGCGACGTGGACTACGTCGTCAAGGACAACCAGGTATTGATCGTGGATGAGTTCACCGGCAGGCTCATGCCGGGAAGGCGTTGGAGCGACGGCCTGCACCAAGCGATTGAGGCCAAGGAAAGCGTCAAGATCGAGAACGAGAACCAGACCCTGGCATCCATCACGTTCCAGAACTACTTCCGGCTCTACGGAAAGCTCGCGGGGATGACCGGCACGGCCGAGACCGAGGCGGCTGAGTTCGCGAAAATCTACAACCTCGACGTGGTCGTAATCCCGACGCACCAGCCCATGATCCGAGACGACAACCCCGATTTCATCTACAAGACCGAGAAGGCCAAGTTCAATGCCGCCATCAACGAGATCGAGACACTGCACAAGAAGGGACAGCCTGTGCTGGTCGGCACCATCTCGATTGTTAAATCGGAGACCCTGTCAACGATGCTCAGGAAAAAGGGTATCAAGCACTCGGTCTTGAATGCCAAGTACCATGAGATGGAGGCCGAGATCGTTGCCCAGGCAGGCCGGCACGAGGCGGTCACGATTGCCACAAACATGGCCGGCCGCGGCACCGACATTGTCCTGGGTGGCAATCCTGAGGGGCTTACGCGCCAAGCGCTTAAGGGCAAGGAATATACGAAGGAAGAGTGGGGCAAGGCACTCGATCAGTTCAAGAAACTATGTGCCGCTGAAAAGGAAAAGGTCATTGCAGCCGGCGGGCTCCACATCCTGGGCACGGAGCGGCACGAGTCGCGCCGGATCGACAACCAGCTCCGCGGACGTTCGGGCCGCCAGGGGGATCCCGGCTCGTCGCGGTTCTATCTCTCGCTCGAGGACGATCTCCTGCGCATCTTCGGCTCTGACAGGATTTCCGGCCTCATGGGCAAGCTCGGCATGGAAGAAGATGTCCCTATCGAACACCGCATGGTGTCACGCGCGATCGAGAACGCACAGAAGAAGGTAGAGGCCCACAACTTCGAGATCCGCAAGCACATCCTCGAATACGACGATGTGATGAACCAGCAAAGGAAAGTGATTTACGAGCAGCGCCGCCAGATCCTGGCAGGCGAGGACCTCAAGGAAGAGGTGCTCGGCCTGGCCGAGGACATGCTCGACGGCATGATCAACTTCTATTGTCCCGAGAACGCCTATCCGGAACAGTGGGACATCACCGGTCTCACCGACGCGCTGGCATCCAAATTCTCGTACCGCATGACCGGCATCGATCCACAGTCCTTGCCGCGCGAGGAGTTCCGGGAGAAACTGTGGAACTCGGTGAAGCAGAGCTACAATGAAAAAGAGCAGCAGATCGGCGCCGAGCTCATGCGCCATCTCGAGAAGGTTTTCATGCTCCAGGCGGTGGACCACCAGTGGAAGGACCACCTCCTTGCCATGGATCACCTGAAGGAAGGCATTGGCCTCCGGGGTTACGGACAGAAAGACCCGCTCATCGAATATAAAAGAGAAGGCTTCGACATGTTCGAGGAGATGAAGCTCCGGATCGTGGAGACCACCGTCGAGAACCTTTTCCGCATCAAGGCTGCCGCCAAAGAGCAAGGCCAGGAGATCGAACGAAAGCAGCGCCGCCAGCTGGCATCCCTCAGCTTTGTCGGTGCCGGAGATGCGGCAGCGGCAAAGCCCGCGCCGGTGCACGTAGCCCAGAAGGTCGGACGAAATGACCCGTGCCCATGCGGGAGCGGTCTCAAGTACAAGAAGTGCCACGGGAAATGATTCGATTGCGGAATGCGAAATGAACATCGTAACCTCGTGGCCGAGGATTTTTGCAGCTACATGCAGATGAAGAGTTAGACTTGAGGGTTAAAGCCGCTTCCTCTGCGTTCACCGCGGGTTATACTTCAAAAAATGCGAATCGCCGGTATACAGATAAGCGCCAGTCCGGATATCGAGCGGAACATCCAGCGCGCCGTGGAGATGACGGAGGTGGCGGCCGAAAAAAACGCCAAAATCATCTGCTATCCCGAGCTCTTCCTCACCCCCTGGTTTCCAAAGTCGGAAGACAAGGGACTGTTTTCCCTGGCCCAGGACCCTTCCTCCGAAACAATCACTCGTTTCCGTCAACTCTCAGAGAACACTAAAACAGTCCTTGTCATTGCCTTCTTCGAGTCCGCGGGAGGGAAGTATTACAACAGCGCTGCAGTATTCGATGCCGGGAACCTCGTCGGCACATACCGCAAGATGCACGTACCCGACCTTCCATTCTATCGGGAACAATTCTACATTTCACCTGGCGATACCGGCTTCCCCGTATTCGAAACATCACAGGGCAAGATCGGCGTCCAGATCTGCTGGGACAACCTGTTCCCGGAGGGTTCGCGCATTCTGGCGCTTAAGGGCGCCGAGATCATTTTCTCACCCACAGCAGCATCGCTCAACACGCACAGTCTCTGGGAACGCGCCATATCCGCGAATGCTTTTGCGAACAACCTCTTCATTTTCCGCGTGAACCGTGTGGGTCAGGAAGAAGGCATCTCGTTCTACGGCAGGAGCTTTTGCGCGGACCCCTGGGGAGAGATGGCCTCGGAACTGGCCGGCGGCAAAGAGGCGATTGTGATCGCCGAGATCGACCTTGCCGAGCGCACTTCTGCACGCGAGACCTGGGGCTTCCTCCAGCACCGCAGACCGGGGGAATACGGGGAGATCGTTAAGTAGTCCTTTCAATCCAAAACGGTTTCTAAGGGTGTCTCACCCTTCCAGCCACTTCCCTTTGAATCACAAATACCACTACTGGTTAGCCGTACCTACTGCCTCGCGGACGGAGCCATCCGCTCATTTCGCGTCACTACAGCAGAAAAGCTAATGTTCCCGCAAAAAAAATTATTTTCACCACAGAGGCGGAGGGAAAGTCTTTCACTACTAAGGAGGTTTTCTCCGTATCTCCATGGCGGATTTTCCTTTTACAAATACGCCAACCGTGGTCTGTTATAATAAGCTCAGAAACTTATTCGTACCACCGAGGTGTTTCTTATGAGAGCCATGGTTCTGAATCACATCACGAACCTTGCTGAAAACAGGGCGCCCCTTGAACTGGTTGACCGGGCTGTCCCGGTCCCCAAAGAGCACGAAATCCGCGTGAAGGTTTCAGTCTGCGGCGTGTGTCACACCGAGCTCGATGAGATTGAAGGAAGAACCCCGCCGTCTCAATTTCCTATAATCCCGGGCCACCAGATCGTAGGGCGAGTTGAATGGTTGGGTGACAACACTCAAAGGTTCAGGATAGGCGACAGGGTCGGCATTGCCTGGATTCATTCCGCTTGCGGCACGTGCAAGCACTGTCAGGCCGGGATGGAGAACCTGTGCGATAATTTCAGAGCTACGGGCAGAGATGCTGACGGAGGGTATGCGGAATATACAGTGATTCCGGAAAACTTCGCGTACAGAATACCGGAGGTATTCACCGATTCAGAAGCGGCTCCGCTGCTATGCGCCGGCGCTATCGGATACCGGTCGCTGCGTCTTGCCGATATGAAGGACGGAGACAATGTCGGCCTGACTGGCTTCGGCGCCTCGGCCCACCTGGTGCTCAAGATGGCAAAACATCTCTATCCAAGGTCCAAACTATTTGTATTCTCACGGACAGGGCAGGAGCAATCCTTTGCCAGAGAACTCGGTGCGGTCTGGTCAGGCGATGCAGGAGAAGAATCGCCGGAGAGATTGCACGCAATCATTGATACAACACCTGTTTGGAAGCCCGTTGTCGAGGCCATGAGGAACCTGGAAAAGGGCGGACGGCTTGTGATCAATGCGATTCGGAAAGAAGAAAAGGATAAAGATGCACTCCTCGCACTTGATTATCCGCGCGACCTATGGATGGAGAAAGAGATCAAGAGTGTCGCGAATATCACGCGCAGAGATGTCGACGAGTTTTTGAGGATGGCCGCGGACATTCCAATCAAGCCGGAGATTCAGGAATATTCGCTCGAAGACGCCAATACAGCTCTTCTCGAACTGAAGGATCGCAAAATTCGCGGCGCAAAGGTACTGACGATTGAATAAACAGTCCATGCAATTCTGATCATCTCCGTCGCTGTGAATCCGAAAATCGAATACCCGCACTTCGATATTCAAATAATTCCCTTCCAGACTTTCCCGACCTCGGCCCTGCTTTTTTTTATGAAGAAACGCAACCATTCGAAACATGAAGTTTTTCTCCGTCGGCACCCTGTGCCAATCATCTTTTCGTGTTTTGGCATGACCCATGCAAAATATAATCTCAAAAATACGGAATGGCTGAACAAACGACGCACTAACGACGCACTCAGGAGATGACCATGGAACTCGATTGGATGGGATGTCTGAAAGAAATCACCGGTATGAACGAAGAACAGGAAAGACTGTGTCAGCATGGGGCATTCGGCGTAGTTCCGCATGCCGATCAAACCCTATTCGCGAGGAAGAAGCCCGGCAGCGTGACCCCGGCGCTCAAGCCGGCCCATACTCTCAGGCTGAAGTCCGAACCGATTGAAGCAGCCCTTTCTGAACCTCCGTCTCATGCAGCGAGTCCACGACCCCTTAGCTGGTACGGAGTCACGGACACGGGGAAAGTGAGGGAACACAACGAGGACAACTTCTCGCTTTTGACTCTCGGAGATAAATCTTTGTTCGTCGTTGCCGACGGCATGGGAGGGCATGATGCCGGTGAGGTGGCGAGCAGGATCGCGATGGAGACTGTGTGCGGCGTAGTACAGAAAGAGAACACGGAAACTCATGACTTGCTCAAGCTCGTTGAGCGTGCCGTGCAGCAGGCCAACATCGACGTACAGCGAGAGGGGGCTTGCACCGGATCGAACATGGGCACCACGCTCAGCGTCGTGCTTGTGGCTGATGACGCCGCGTATATTGCAAACGTAGGAGACAGCAGGGTTTATTGGATAGAGAACGGGTCAATTGTCCAGGTTACGACGGATCATTCACTCGTTGCAAAACTGGTCGCCGCAGGAAAACTGACGAAAGAAAATGCAAGGAACCACCCGAGATCCAACCTGCTTTACCGCACGATCGGGAACGACGAAACCGTCATCGTGGACACATTCCGAATTGGCCTGAAAAAAGGCGGTACGCTCCTGCTCTGCACAGACGGTCTGTGGGGAGAAGTTGCTGATGAAGACATCCTCCGAGTCAGTGCCACGGAAGCGGGCGCCAAGGCAGCCGGTGATAGACTGGTGCAGATGGCGAATGAGCATGGAGGAAAAGACAACATCACGGCAGTGGTAGTGAAGGTTTTGTAAATTGCGGAGTGGCGATAGCGGATTTCAGATTATTTTATTCCGCAATCGCAAGTTCGAAATGATGGAGGAGGGAAGAACGGATAATGAAGAACGAATTGAATGTTCGATGCACCATGAGCAAGGACACATTGCCGGTTACCGGATCAGAGCAGACTGTCAGACGACATACAAATAACGAAAGGAGATTACTACCTTGAAATGTAAAGAATGTCAGATGGAAAATATCGAGGGAGCGCTCTTTTGTGAAGAGTGCGGAACAAAATTGGATGGGAAGCCGGAACTGCTCGAAACAGCCGCAGAAGCAGGCGGCGAGCAGCTGGTGCTCGCGTCTTCTGACGGATGCAGGCTGGAGATCCCGACAAAAGACGAAGTAATGATCGGCAGGGAAGACCCTATCAGCGAGGTGTTTCCGGATGTGGACCTGACCAGTCTGGGCGGCATAGAGAAAGGCGTTTCCCGGAAACATGCGGTCATTCACCGTTCGGGCGCTGATTATACCGTCGAGGACATGGGGTCCATGAACGGAACGTACATCAATAAGAAACGCATCCAGCCCCATGCGCCTCAGACGATCAAGCCTGGCGATGAAGTCAGGTTCGGGAAATTGTCGCTGTCGGTAAAGGCGGCGTAGTAAGAAGTTGAGATTTCGGAAGAGGAGCATTCCGAAATCCAAATAAAATGGAGGTTTTCATGCCTACCTTAAGTAAAATACTATTGTATGCTGTTGCAGGCGCTCTGGGCGGCTCTGCTGCTTGGGCGTTCGTCCTTTCCCTGTCAGCATCGTCCGGAGGCGGCCTGCTTACCGAAATGACGCTGGGCGGTCTCGCCGGCCTGTTCATCGGCGCGTTCTTGTGGAGCCACGAGTCGATCACCGGAAGACAGTTCAGGGTTGCGGTCAAGCGTGCCGCGATTGGCGCTGTCGCAGGAGTACTCGGCGGAGCCGTCGGCGCCGTCCTGGGCAGCACGGTCTTTACCGCCCTCGGTACGTTCGTAGCTGATGCAGGAGGGTTCGAAGCATCCTTGGGCGTGGCCATCGCCGTTGCCTTGGGGTGGGCGATCCTCGGCGCTGCCGTGGGGCTCTCCGGCGGCATGATGATACGCTCCCGCGAGCGGGCCTTGTATGGACTCTTTGGCGGCGCAATCGGCGGCCTGCTCGGCGGGCTCATGTTCAACGATCTTTCAGCGACTTCAATGTGGTCCGCCCTTGCGGGTCTCTCTCTGCTAGGCTTGTCCATCGGCGCCTTCATCAGCCTTGTTGAGGAGGCGTTCGTAGCGGCGAAGGTGAAGGTCGTCAAGGGGAGACATATCGGCAGGGAATTCCCGCTTCTCAAGGAGCTGAACGTTATCGGCAGGGATGACCGTTCCGACGTCTGTCTCTCGGGCGCGGAAGGCGTGGGCATGCAGCATGCCGCCATCAAAAGAACGAACGGCCGCTTCTCGATCGAAACCGACAAGGACGGAGCCGTGTATGTGAACCAGAAGCTGACGCACAGCAACAGGCTTTCCGATGGCGACGTTATCAGGGTCGGGAGCATCCTGCTCCTGTTCTCCGCGGTCAAGAAGGCCGCCACCATTGCGGCCGTAATCGTCCTTCTCGGGATATTCGGGATGGGAGAACAAACAGCGCTCGCAGAAGAGCCCGCGTCGCTCAAAATCAGCCAGTTTGACCTGAGCGAGTTCCCGATGGTCAAAGCCTTCGTTTCAGTGCTCGATGCGGCGGGTAAGCCCGTACGCGGCATGACAAGGGACAGCATGACTCTCATGGAGAACAACCATCCGGTCGAGATCGATGCCGTGCAGATGTCCGGAACAGGCGGCATGCCCGAGCCCTTCAGCCTTGCCATCGTCGTCGATCGAAGCGGGTCCATGACCGGAGACAAGATCATGCGGGCAAAGGAATCGGTGCTGCGGTTCCTTTCGTTTATGGAGCCCGGCGACCGCGCGGCCCTCATTACCTTCAGCGATACCGTGGAAGGGGTTGAACCCCTGACGGGGGACATGGGGCGGCTGAAGCAGGATACGGAAGCCATTAAAGCGGGCGGCCATACGGTGCTCTTCGACGCCATTGCCGAAGGCGTAGAATCCGTGCGGGGAATACCGGGCAGGAGGGCCGTGATCGTGCTCACCGACGGAATCGCCAACCGCGGCGCTCTTGATATCAACCAGGCGATCGCAGCGGCAATCAAGGATTACGTCTCGGTCTACGTGATCGGCCTGGGCAGGGATGTTCGCAGGGCGCGGCTTGAACGGATCGCCGAGGAAACCGGGGGCTTTTACTTCTTCACTCCCTCTGCCGACGGCCTCTCCGAGATCTACGAGACCATCAGCAAGAGGATCCGTGGGGAATACGCCGTCACCTACCGGACCGAAAAACGGGGAGACTATCTCAGGAATGTATCGCTTTCGCTCGACACGGGCTTGCAGGCGTCGCGGGCGTACTTCCAGCCTGAATCTTCACTGTTCGGAGCAAGCGGCATGGCTCCTGGCTGGGCATTCGGCCTCTCTTTGGCGTGCGTCCTGGGTCTTGTGGCGATTTCGCTCAAAAAGGTCGACCGGCAGTACCAGACAGGCCATCTCAGCCTCGTTCGCGGACGGGGAACCCGGAAAGACGTCGACATCAACGCCGCCGTGACCATCGGCAGGGACGAGCGAAACGAACTCGGGTTGTTCAAGGACTGTGTGGTTGAGCAGCGCCATGCCGAGGTCGTAAAGGAGAACGGCCGGTACATCATCGAGGACAAGGGTACTCGCGCCGGCACCTTCGTGAACAAGAAAAGAGTTGCGGGCAGGCAGGTGCTCGAGGACGGAGACGTGATCAACGTCAGCCAAGCCACGATCGTCTTCAGCGAGGAAGACAAGCGTGCGTGCGCAGGCTGCGGAAATCCAGTCAAGACGGGCGCGAAGTTCTGCATACACTGCGGAGCGAAGGCGGCGTAAGACCAGGATCCGGGGGCCAGGGTCTTGGCTATGATATCTGGTTCCCGATGTTGATTAGATTCCGACACACGGTTTCTGACATGTGGCGTTCATTGAGATAGGGGGAAGCGCACCTTTTGAAAATGAAGGAATACGCGATAAATGCAGACATGCTATTCAAGGACGAAGATTGATAACCTTGGCTATTGCTTCACTTAAATTGGAGACAGTATAGGGCTTCGCTAGGACTCCCCTAAAACCGTATTTTTTATAATCAGCTATCACGTAGTCATTGGAGTAGCCGCTCGAAACAATCGCTTAATAGAAGGGCCGATCTCAAGCAGTTTTCTGATCGTTTCTTTCCCTCCTATGCCCCCTGCACTGTTAAATCCATGATAACGGCATGAAACGCCAGCCCTGATTTTTTTGCCTTCACATACGCTGTTATACGGAGCGGCGGCGATTGCGTTGGTGATAGTTGGAAAGGGATTCCGTTAATTATAGGAGAACTTCACGGTTATCCAAAGCGAAGCAGAAGACCGCGTAGCAAAGCCCGCGTATCTATTAAGGCAGGCATGCCACAATTATTACTTCAGAACTGGGCTTTGAAGAGTACAATACGAACGTATTTCTTTCTGCTTCGGGGAAACCAGCGGAGCTAAGACAGAAAACTAAAATTTGAGCATTGAGTTGCCGGCTGCGGATCACGGTCCGGACGGATGCCGTCATTCTCCGGTCGCAACTCCTGTTCAAGAATCAGGGGCCGTGGATACTTTTCATGGCGACGGTGATTGCTGCACTTTCTTTTTCTGCGGTCTTCTCCAGATCTTCTGTTTGCTCCCGTTCTCTGTTCAGGACCCTTGTAATTTGGATCATTGAATGTTCTTCGATCTTCGCCTGATCTTCGGTCCATATTAGCCCTCACTACATGTGTCCTCTGCAATTCAAATGCAAATTCAATACCATAAAAGTTGATGTTATTAATCAGTTGATTATTAAGGAAGTTAAAATAAGCGGTGAGAGGTGAAATTTCTACCGTAAATATTTCCGACACTATGGAAGCCATTCCGGAATGTTATATTAAAAAAATCATTAAGATAACTATGCTTTTCTGAATCTGCAGTGAAATTTACCGTTACCAAAACTGTTAAGTTTTCCGAATTTATCGAAGATCACGCTTGATGAGCTGGCGGATGTGACGGCGGTATTTTACCGTACGGACAGATGCAGTCATTCAACGGCCTCAACCCCTGTTTGGGAAATCTTGGCCGCGGATACTTTTCGGGGCAGTGGTTGCCGAATGATTGCTGTTCTGGTAATGACGAGGTAAGCGATTTTTCGCGGTTATAATCGCTCGTGACAACAGTTTTTTTTGTTGTCACATGGGGAGATGTGGTACACTTTTCGCAGCTGAACTTTAGTGGGGGAAAAAACCAGTTCTAATCTTCCGGCCTTCTGTGGAGACTCTGTAAACTCAATAGATCTTATTCCGCGTTGTGCTCCACTTCGGTCACCTCGACATCCGGTTGTACGGGCTTTTGCACCTCGTTGTGCTCCACTTCGGTCACCTCGACATCCGGCTGTACGGACTTTTGCACCTTTTTATGTCTCGACTTATGGGATACCCTCCGGATCCTGTGGGGCTTTTC
>JBLMWN010000276.1:0-2653 GCA_050257255.1 Betaproteobacteria bacterium
CGTTCTTCATGGGCTGCGCCTCCGAAATGGTTACAATGCTGAGCAATGAAATAAAAACGCCCGCAAAAATTACAGTGAGTTCTCTTTTCATGCTGTTAATTCTCCTTCTATCCTATGGTCATCTGTGGGACTCCTTGTCTTACGGCCGCAGCAGCGTTTTGATCGCACGCCGCTCGTCCATGGCGCGATAGCCTTCCGCCACCTGATCAAGGGGCAGGGTCAGGTCGAAGACCTTGCCGGGGTTGATCTTTCCGTTCCACACCAAGTCGATCAGCTCGGGCAGGAAGCGACGAACCGGCGCCGGGCCGCCATGGAGATGAACATGAGCGAAGAACAGCTGCTGGCCATCAAGCTGGACTCCGTGGGGTACTCCGACGTAGCTCACGTATCCGCCCGGCCGGTTGGCACAGATCGCCTGCATCATCGACTCCTGGGTCCCGACGCACTCCAGCACCGAATCGGCGCCGAGCCCATTGGTCAGCTCCTTGATGCGGGCCACACCTTCGTCACCGCGCTCTGTTACGATGTCGGTCGCGCCGAACTCACGGGCAAGCTTCTGCCGCGACGCGTGACGGCTCATTGCGATGATCCTCTCGGCGCCCAAGTGCTTTGCGGAGAGCACTCCGAGAAGCCCGACCGCTCCGTCACCGACGACGGCGACTGTCTTGCCCGGCTTCACATCGGCCGCAACGGCAGCGAACCAGCCGGTGCCCATCACGTCCGAGAGCGAGAGCAGGCTCGGAATCATCTCTTTTGACGGGATTTCCGGCGTCGCCACCAGGGTCCCGGCCGCAAGCGGAACACGCAGAAGAGGCGCTTGCGCAGCCGGGATGAGTTCGCGGTGCTGGCAGGAAGACTGATACCCGATCTGGCAGGTAGGACAGGTGTTGTCGGAAACGAAGAAGGATCCGATCACGAACTGGCCGGGCTTTATCGTTGTGACCTCTCTGCCTACCTCCTCGACAATACCGCAGTACTCGTGCCCCATCGGGGTCGGCTGAGTGATCGATTGTATACCGCGGTAGGGCCACAGGTCGGACCCACATATGCAGGTAGCCGAGAGCCTGATGATGGCATCGGTCTGTTTCACGATCTTCGGTTCAGGCTGCTCTTCGAAACGCACATCGTACGGACCATAAAGAATTGCTCCTAGCATGACTAATCTCCTTACATTGAAGTTTGTGTCAGTTACATCGTGTATCCGGGTTTCTTGTACAGCTTCCCCGGGCCGTTCAGGATATCCGGTTTGTAGACCTTTTCCGCCCAATCCTGTGATCTAATTTCTTCGATTGAAACGGAAACTGATTCTTCGCCGAAACTGAGGACGCTCATCACATCTTTGGCAAGCTTCTCAGCGAGGCGGACCTTCTGCTCTCCCGACTTTCCCGGCTAGAGCTTTACGATGACATGAGGCATAGTTCCTCCTTCCTTAAACCATCTTCCCCATCTCGTATGCTTCCTTCATCGCCTTGCTCCCTTTGATGTCGCCCTTCTGCCCGGCGCCGGTTCCATAAATGATCCCTTTTTCTTTCGGTCGGGTCAAACAGGACGTGAACGCCCTGAATCCATCCAGCGTCCTTCCCATAGCCCGTTTACTGGTGTCAGCAGCTGCTACGATGAAATAGAAATCCTTATTCTTGATCTCTGCATATCGGGCGCAGGTCCTGTCGATAAGCGTCTTCATCTGTGCGTTCATAGTGTAAAAATATACAGGGGTTGCCATTACGATCACGTCGGCAGATACCATCTTCTCGAGGATCTTCGCCATATCATCCTTCTGACCACACTTACCTCCATTTTCTTGACAGGAGCCGCACCCGGTGCAGTAATTGATCTTTTTGTCCCGCAAGAATATCTTCTCTGCCTGATTGCCTGCTTCTTTAGCTCCTCGCAAGAACTGGTCGCAGAGCAGATCGGAATTTCCGCCTTTTCTCGGGCTTGCGGACAATATCAATACCTTCTTTGGCATGCCTTCCCCAAGATGATGGTGCTGACAGTAGGTACCCTCCCTCTTAGCGACCGCTCATTTGCTCGATCATTTCCGGGTACCGATCCCCCTGCACCGTTATCTTTGCGGCAGCACTATCGATCTTATGCAGATCATCGGTCGTGAGTTCAAGGGCTGCGGCGCCAATATTCTCCTCTAGGCGAGAAAGTTTAGTGGTGCCTGGAATAGGCACGATCCACGGCTTCTGCGCAAGCAGCCAGGCAAGCGCGATTTGAGCCAGAGTCGCGTTCTTCTCTCTTGCGATGCTGTCGAGCAGATCGACCAGGACCTGATTCGCTTTCCGGGCTTCCGGCGTGAAACGCGGCAGGGAAGAACGAAAGTCGGTGCTGTCGAACGTCGTCTTCTCGTCGATCTTGCCGGCGAGAAACCCTTTTCCAAGCGGGCTGTAGGGGACGAGTCCGATGCCGAGCTCCTCGAGGGCCGGCAGAATCTCCTTTTCCGGACGGCGCCACCACAGCGAATATTCGCTCTGCAATGCAGCAATCGACTGGACTGCATGGGCGCGGCGGATCGTCTTTACACCGGCCTCGGAAAGACCGAAGTACTTGACCTTACCTGCCCAGATCAGGTCCTTCACCGCTCCAGCCACATCTTCAATCGGAACATTTGGATCTACGCGATGTTGGTAGAACAGGTCTATGGTGT
>JBLMWN010000277.1:0-5597 GCA_050257255.1 Betaproteobacteria bacterium
CCTCAAGAACGAACGGATTTCTCTCGACGAGGAAGAGGTGCAGGCCACGCTGTCTTCATACCTGAAATACGGCAAGGACGACATTACGATCGTGGATTGGGACGGCGCATTCATCTTCGATTCCTCGGGCGATTTTGAGAGCAATATCGAACTGTTCGAGATCGCCAACCTTCAACTCCTGAAATCGCGCATCCTTGACTACGACCTCGACGAACGGCTCGAAAAAACCCTGCGTCTCATGGGCGTCTCGAAACGGCTTCCCATCATCAGGTCGGGAGAGGTCAGGAGGGTCGTAAAAGAGATCATCGAGATACGGACGCAGTCTATCCTTGAATCGGAGGCCGTGGAGCGGAACATCAAGCTGATCGGAGACTGGTATTCTGCGAAGCTCTATTCGCTGATATCAAAAAAGTTTCACCTGGACAATTGGAAAGTGGAGATCAAGGAAAAACTCGATACCCTCGAGGACGTCTACACCATGGCCACGGAAAACTTCAGCGTGTCCTACCGTGCGACCCTCGAATTCATCATCCTCGCAGGGTGGTTCGTGCTGCTTCTTCTCTACGTGGGCGAGTTTCTGTTCACGAGCAAATAGCGCCGCAATGCATCTCCTGGTTCCCGCCCATTCTTTCTTTACGTTCGTCCCGCCATTTGCTAGTCTACCCCCCATCTCTTAAGGAAGAAGGACTCCCAACACGGTTATTTCTGCAGTCCCAGCTTCTTCCTGAGTGTCAGCCTGCTGATGCCAAGGAGCCGTGCCGCCTCGGACTGGTTCTCCCGAGTGTGGGACAAGATTAGCTCGAACACGTGGCGGTCAACCTCGGCATGGACCTTTTCGTAGATGTTTTTTTCCTTCTTTTCGAGCGCGCTCTTCACGTAGGGAATAAGCACGGTTGCCATGCTGTCCATGACGTCCGTTTGCGGCCTTGTTGTTGAGCGGGTCCCCAGGTCCTTCAAGTCCTGTGTGGTGAGATACTCGGTCTTGCACGTGGCGATTGCTGCGCGGAGCGTGTTTTCGAGTTCGCGGATATTGCCGGGCCAGTCGTAGGCGAGGAGCTTGTCCAGAAACGCCTTGGTCACGCCTTTGATCGGTTTCTGGGCCTTATGCGCATGGCGGTAGAAAAGACACTGGACAAGAGGGGAGATGTCCTTCTTCCGGTCCCGCAGCGGCGGCACGTGGATCGAGGCCACGCGCAGGCGATGGTAAAGGTCCTCCCGGAACTTTCCCTCCCGCACCATGGCTGCAAGGTCCCGGTTCGTGGCGGAGATCACCCGCACGTTCACCTGAGTCTCTTTGGTACTTCCCACGGGATAGAACGTCTGCGTCTGAATGAACCGGAGAAACTTTCCCTGAAGCTGAATCGGCAGTTCTCCCACTTCGTCATGGACATCGTCTCCGCGGAAGAGGAGGCGGCTTCAGAGCCGTCTGCCCTAGACCTCCCGCGTAACGCACTCGCGGAGGTAAAGTCGGGGTATTCGTCTCATAAAAAAATAGGACAGGACATGGCTAAAATTTACGACGACATCACTCAGACCATCGGCAATACACCCCTTGTCAGGATCAACAAACTGACGGCAGGACTCAGCTCCGAGCTCGTGGTCAAGCTCGAGAAATCCAATCCTCTGGCGAGCGTCAAGGACAGGATCGGCCTGTCCATGATCGAAGCCGCCGAGCGAACAGGACTCATCAACAAGGACACGGTGGTCGTCGAACCCACGAGCGGGAACACGGGGATTGCGCTCGCCTATATCTGCGCAGTTAAGGGATACCGGCTGATTCTCACCATGCCGGAGACGATGAGCTTGGAGAGGAGGGCACTGCTCAGGATATTCGGCGCAGAGGTTGTACTGACCGAAGGCAGCAAGAGGATGAAGGGGGCGGTCGAGAAGGCCGAAGAACTGGCGAAGGAGAAGCGGGGCACGTTCATTCCCCAGCAGTTCAAGAACGCGGCGAACGTTGAGATCCATACGTAACCGTGCTTCCCGGACACGGGCGAGCGGTATCTCTCGACCTGGCTCTTCCAGGAGTATATGAAGTAGCGGTCTTGAGCAAAACGATTGAAGGAAGAATCCGAAAGAAAAGCATGTAATCCTTTTCTCAGACTGATAGGTTTCAAACGGCAATATCAAACTAACAATGGTATCCGATCAAAAAACGTCTTTGGTATTGCCGGTTATTGCTGCCTCTCTCGGAATGGTGATGTCCATGGTCGTCCCCACATCTTTATGGCTCGATACTTCTATAGAGCCGTTCATCGCGGCGAGCAGCCTCCTGACGATTACCAGGCCAAGTCCGGTGCCGTGCTCCTTGGTTGTGTAAAACGGCTTGAAAATGTTGTGCAGTTGTTCTTCTGACATGCCCCAGCCGTTATCCTCAACGCGGATCCGGATATTGTCCCCGGTCCCGAAGAGGGCGAGGGAAACTTTCGGGTGCTCTCTACCTTTCAGGGCGTCCGCGGCGTTGATGAAGAGATTCAGCAATATCTGCTGGAGTGAACGTGGATCGGCATAGCACAGTTCAGTATCCGCGTCAAGGGACGTTGTCAGTTCTATCCCTTTGGCGGTAAAATCATCTTGTATCAAGGCCCGAAAATCAGCGATGAATTTCGGAAGGTTGACACAGGCGAGTTCAGGTTTCATATACCTGTTGCAGTTCTTCAGACTTCTGACAATGTACGCTGTTTTAGAAGCCAGATCAGACGCGCGGTCGAGAGACTCTTCCACTGCTTGCGGATCGAGCTTCTTGAACTTGGCCTTCATCACACTGAGAATGATGACCAGGGAATTGATGGCATTGCCGATTTCGTGTCTTGCGCCCGAAAAAATGTATCCGATGTTTTTCTCGGAATCGACCTCTTCGGCAACGGCTTCGAGCTTCAATCTTTCCGTCACGTCGCGCCTGATCGAGACATGACTGATAACTTCACCCGCCGGGCCCTTCACGAGCGCATGAATACAGTCCTCATGGTACAGCGTCCCATCCTTTTTCTTGCTGATAAACCGCCCTTTCCACATCCCACCTTGGGCGATCGTCTTTCGGATCATGTCGTAGAAGGCATCATCGTGTCTGCCGCTGTCCAGGCAATGCAGACTGCGTCCAAGAACCTCCTCTTTGGAGTAGCCCGTTATTTGTTCAAACGCTGAGTTGACGTACCGAATAAAACCCCTGCTGTCCGTCATGACAATGCCGTCGGTGCTTAATTCAAGGGTTGCCGCAAGGAGGGAACGTTCCTCCTCCACCCGCCTTCGTCCGGTCGGCGCAGCCAGCGGCGCTTTGCCCTTTCTTGCCAGCATTATCTTTTTCTCTCGAACCTCGCTGCTCATTCGCCACAGATTTTTCATGGCAATTCCTCCGCCCTCGCGAGTCGTGGGACAGCGTAGAATGACCGTCATTGTGGTTGCGCTGCGGTAGGTCGCGTCACTGAGCAATAAACATTTTGGTTTGCAACAATCTCCGTTTCGGACGCCCACATCCATGTCTTCTGGGCAGTCCGCATCAGATTAAGGTCATGGAGCCGGACGATCTGCTTCCTATTGAATTGGTCGTGTTCGTAGGGGGTCTTTCTTTGTTTTGAAGCGATATTTCATTGAGACGCTGACAGTATTCTTTTTAATGTATAGCAACTGGTTTGTTGGTTGTCAAATATTGCCGCAGAAGATCATTGAGATCGCACTGAATGTTAAATTACGGTGCTCAAAGGCACGTTTTGTTTCATTTGATCATTCACGAGCAGAGGTCGCAATTCACAGACGCCTGCATAACCTGGCTTTATGAGATGAGGAATGAGGGGGATTTTGTGTGAGCACGTCTCCCGGGGATATGATCGGCTAGTATTATCTCGGCAGGTTGGATTGAAGACTTATCCAACCCGCCGGATTTTCCTTCACGAGCACCAACGTCTACGGTTTCATTTCTTTCTTTGTTGCTTCGATTACCTTGTCGTCATCTTTTTCAGACATGGCTTTCTTGAATCCTCTGATGCTTTTCCCGAGGCTTTCGCCGAGTTCCGGCAGTCTTCCCGGTCCGAAGATGACCAGTACGATCACGAGAATAAGAAGCAGATGCATTGGCTGAAACAAACCTCTACCCATATGATTATTCCTCCTGTCACCATGTTATTTTTTTGTATTACGCGATGAATGCGTACGTTTTTTCAAAGACATTGCTATCACTAAGATGATGAGCAATACCCAAACAATTTTCAGCGAAAGCAGGGTGAAAGATAAAAAGACAAATTGCTTTAGCGACTTTAATGCGAGAGCTGCGATCAGGATGATGCCGACGATTAATATTATTTTATCAGGTTTCATGGTAATTTGAAAGGTACCGGTACTTTACATTATTTCTCGCTTCTGCAACCATCTTATGGATAAATACGTAATGCGGTGAGGACGCTGGAGACCGCCCTGCTGTTTTATCACTCCGTTTCCAGGCCGTACTTCTTCAGCTTTCGCCAGAGCGACACGCGATCGATGCCGAGGATCTGCGCTGCGAGGGTTTTGTTGCCGCCGACCTCGTTCAGCACCCACTTGATATAGGCCTCCTCCTGTTCCTCGAGGGACGGGATCTTGCCTTCCTTCTTGCGGAAGGTCTTGATGCTGAGTTCACGCAGGTCCTCGGGCAGGTGTCCCGTCTCTATAACGTTGGTGTTCGTAAGCGCAACGCCCCGCTCGATGATGTTCTCGAGCTCCCGTACATTACCAGGGAAGTCATAATTCAAGAGTAACGCGATGACGTCCTCGGCGATCTCGTTTACCTCCTTCTTCATGAGCACGGCATACTTCTTCAAGAAGTAGTAAGAGAGGAGGGGTATATCGTCCTTGCGCTCAGAAAGGGGAGGGATGCGGAGCGAGACCACGTTCAGTCTGAAGTAAAGGTCCTGCCGGAAAGCACCGTTCTTCATGGAATCGTGGATGTCCCGGTTCGTTGCCGCGACGAACCGCACATCAACCTTGATGGGCTCTGTACCTCCGACGCGGAGGGTTTCTTTTTCCTGGATTACCCTAAGGAGTTTCACCTGCATGGATGCCGGCATCTCTGTGACCTCGTCCATAAACAGAGTGCCCCCTGACGCCATCTCAATGAGTCCTCTCTTCATGTTGTTGGCGCCGGTGAACGCGCCCTTCTCGTGGCCGAAGAGTTCGTTCGATAAGAGTTCCTCGGTAAAGGCGCCGCAGTTGATGGCGAAGAAGGGGCCTTCGATGCGCTTGCTGTTCAGGTGGATGAGCCTGGCGAAAAGTTCCTTGCCCGTGCCGCTCTCGCCGGTAATGAGCACGTTGCAATCCGTGGGCGCGATCTGGCGCGCCGTCTCGATCAGTTTCTGCATGGACGGATCCTGGGTGATGATCTTGACCTTGCCCTGGTAGCGTTCAAGCTGCTCTCGAAGGTGACGGTTTTCAGTCTTGAGCCTGACCTTGTGCACGGCCTCCGTCACGACCTTGCGAACTTCATCGAGTTTGAATGGTTTTGCGATGTAGTAAAAGGCGCCGTGTTTCATGGTTTCGACGGCAGAGTCGAGCGTTGCGTAGCCCGTGATCATGACCACTTCCGTATCCGGGTAGAGTTCGCGGGTTTTTTTCAGGATCTGCATGCCGTC
>JBLMWN010000278.1:0-8128 GCA_050257255.1 Betaproteobacteria bacterium
GGCAAGGTCCTTCCTAAGAGCGTTGATCCTCTCCCTCATGCCGTGAAGCTCCTGGTACACTTCCATGAGATACCCTTTTTCGTTCATAACTTTTGCGGTTGCCATGTTCGTTTCCTCCCTATTCGCACTGCATTACTTCGCTTTACTCCGATTAATTCTTTAAACGGGATTATAAGAGTCCTGTTTATAGTTATACTATACCGCATCCCCCGGAGGAGTCAAGGGAATGAAGCGACATATTTATATTCATTATGCATGCCCCGTCCGTGCCGCGCCGCCTTTTGCGGAAGTGCGAATGAAGACGCGCTTGAGGGTACTGTTGCGGTTGTCCTGCCGATCCTTTCCCGGCCTCCGTAAAGCATGGCTTATTTCTCTCACCGCCCCCCCCGTTCGGCTCCCCACCCTTGTTACTGCTCTTCTTTTTTAAGGGACGGGGTATTGGAATTGCTTACGGCATATCTCATTGAAATGAAATAAGTAATTTTCAAAATACACAATTTTTCATTGACAAAACCGTTTTTTTTATCTATATTATAGGCTAACCGGAGCGGCTATACCCGCTTCAACCTTAAAGTCCGAGGTTGTGGATGAACCGACGCAGCATACTGGTTTTTCTTGGCACCCTGCTCTTCCTTTCTCCCTGGAAGAGTGCCGTCGCTGACATCTTTCAGTATACCGATGAGAACGGCGTGGTCCATTTCAGCAACGTGAGCGTCGGGGGAAGCAAGAAATACCGGAAGATCAAAGAGCCGAAGACGAACCGCAGGGCTACGCCCGCCTCCTACACCGCTCCCGCCCCTTCGCAATCAGAGTCTGCCTCAAACGATAGCATGGCGGGCCTCTACGCCGATATAATCAACAGCGCCTGCAGCCGTCACGGGGTCGACCCGGCGCTCGTCCACGCCATCGTCAAGGTGGAATCGGACTTCAACCCCCTTGCCCTTTCGAGGAAGGGCGCCATGGGGCTGATGCAGCTCATGCCCCAGACGGCCGCGGAACTGAACGTGCAGAACACCTTCAGCCCGCATGAAAACATCGACGGGGGGGTCAAATACCTCAAATACCTGATCGACCGATATGAAGGCAACCTCACCCTTGCCCTCGCCGCCTACAACTCCGGCGAGACCGCGGTCAAGAAGTGGGGCACCGTCCCGCCCTTCCCGGAAACACAGAACTACGTGCAGAGGATCTTAAAACTCTACAACGGGACAGGATGCTCGATCACCCGTCAGTACACCATCTATGTCGGGTACGGAGAGGATGGAGCGCTCCTCTTTACCGACGACCCTTCCAAGCACAAGAACAAGAACCTCAAACAAAAGACCGTGAAGCACCTGTAAGCCGGGCACTCAAACACACAGCCGCCTGCCTATCCGCATTCATCCCGTCCGGAACTGTCTCTTCTTGCTAAGGAGTTCATCGGCGAGCGAGGGCGGCCCGTGCCGGCATCGCTCCGGCCTCGCGATCGATGCAGTGGACCCTCCTACTGGACACATCCTGCAAACTGGGCTATACTCTTTGAAGAGAGAATTGAACGGCCTATTCCTTGAGTCATGGAGCGCTGATGGATATTTTGAAGCCTTTCCTCGTTACCCTTATCCCGCTTATGGTCGCACTCGATGCGCCGGGAACGCTGCCGCTCTATGTAGGCATGACCGAGGGCGTCAAGAAGCATGAACGGAAGAAGATCGTCCGCCAGTCCATCATTACCGCCTTTCTGGTGACCGTCGGCTTTATCTTCCTGGGGCAGGCGATTTTCAACGCGTTGGGGATCCTTGTCGAGGACTTCATGATCGCCGGCGGCGGCGTCCTCCTGATCATCGCCGTCACCGATGTGGTGCGGGCGGGCGAACGAAAGCTTGAGAGAAGCCCTGAATTCGGCGTGGTGCCCTTGGGCACGCCGCTCATTGCCGGCCCGGGCACGCTTACGACGGCCCTGGTCCTAGTCGGGACAAACGGCTACTTGCCCGTCATCTTTTCTCTCGTCCTAAACCTGCTGATCGCCTGGGTCATCTTTGCCCAGTCGGAACGGATCATCCGGTTCATCGGGCTGAGCGGCTCGCGGGCCTTCGCCAAGGTTGCGTCATTGATCCTGGCGGCCTTTGCCGTGAAGATGATCCGAAGCGGCATCTTCAAATTCATATCGGGCTAATGGGGCAAAGCGGGGAGGGAAGACGGCATGCCGGAAACTCCGGAAGACAGGGAAACAAAGGGCAAGCGCCACCGGCGCGTCCACATGGCGAACGAGCGCACCTTCCTTGCGTGGATACGGACGAGCATCGCCATCATGGCGTTCGGATTCGTCGTCGAAAAGTTCTCGCTCTTCGTGAAGCAGATGGCCTATTACCTCGGCAAGGAGGCTACTCCCCCTCCGCCGGGCTATTCCTCGCTCATCGGGATCATCCTGGTGGGGCTTGGCCTGGTGATGGGAGTGCTTGCGTTCATCCGTTACAAGAAAGTGGAAAAACAGATCGAAGAGGATACGTACAAGACGTCAGCCATCTTAAGCGTGCTGCTTTTCCTGTCCCTGCTCTCCGTCGGCGTTTTTCTCATCCTCTACCTCTATCACAGCATGTAAGGAACGCGCTGCTTAACTGATATGCCCCTCTATCATGAGATCTTTTCCTACGAACCGCGAGGTCACCTGCGTAAGCCTGATGGCGTGGCTCAAGCGGGCAGGAGAAATTCCCCCGATCGAGCAGAGCGAATCCCTGCCGGTCATGAGCACCGGAGCGATGAACAGGACGACCTTGTCGACGATGCCGGACTTTATCGCCGAGGCATGCACCTCCGCCCCGCCTTCTATCAGCACCGACATGATGCCGCTCTTGCCGAGTTTCTTCATAAGGTCCCGCAGATCCACGCGGCCCTGCGTGGATCTGACCTGAAGCACTTCCGCTCCGGCGGCCTCAAGCTTCTTCACCTTCTCCTGTGGCGCCGATCTGAGAGAGGCAATAACCGTTCTGGCCTGAGACGTCCGCGCCAGAACCCTGGCATCGAGCGGGATCCGGAGGCTGCTGTCAACGATCACGCGTACGGGGTCCCGACCTCCGGAGATGCGGGTCGTCAGCGACGGATTGTCCTTAAGCACGGTGTTGATCCCCACGAGGATCGCGTCGTTGATATCGCGCAGGCGGTGTCCCTCTTTCCGCGCCTCCATTCCCGTAATCCATCTCGACTCACCCGATGCCGTGGCGATCTTGCCGTCCAGGGTCTGGGCTATCTTGAGCGTCACGTACGGCATGCCCGTGGTGATGTGCTTGATAAAGGCCTCGTTCAGCTTCCTCGCCTCTGCTGCAAGCACGCCGGTTACCACGTCGATGCCCGCCGATCGAAGAGCTTTTATGCCATTGCCGGAAACACGGGGATTCGGATCAATCATAGCCACAACCACCCGCTTTACACCGCTCTGCATGACCAGCGGCGTACACGGCGGGGTCCGTTTATTCGTGTGCGAGCACGGCTCGAGCGTCACGTACAGCGTTGCGCCTCGGGCGGCCTTGCCTGCCTTCTTGAGCGCAATCGCCTCGGCATGGGGCTCACCGGCTTTTTTATGGTAGCCGCGGCTAATGACGTTGCCGTTCTTCATCACGACGGCGCCGACCATGGGGTTCGGGCTCGTTCGGCCTTTCGCCTTTCCGGCCAGACGAAGCGCAATGCGCATGTATTTTTCGTCTAAAGAGTTCATCGACAAATCAAACCATGGAGACACAATACTACGGTGAAAACAGACAGTTACAAGACTTCGTCGGATACTCGATTGATCTGATGTTTCAATCCTTCTTATGCTCCGTGCCTCGGTGGCAAATAATTTCCGTCCAAACAACAAGGGCGGCTCTCGCCGCCCTCATAATACTCGGAAAGCTATTACTTCGTCCCTGACCCGCCCACGCCCTTCTCCTTGAGTTTGGCCTGTGCCGATGCAAGCCGTGCGATCGGCACACGGAAGGGCGAACAGCTCACATAGTTCAAGCCTGTCCGGTAGCAAAATTCCACGCTCACCGGGTCGCCGCCGTGTTCACCGCAGATGCCGACCTTGAGGTTCGGCCTGGTAGATCGGCCCTTGGCCACGCCCATTTTCACGAGCTGGCCGACGCCCTCCTGGTCCAGTGTCTGGAAAGGGTCTTTCTCGAGAATGCTGTTCTCGGTGTAATAGTTGATGAACTTACCCGCGTCATCCCGGCTAAAACCGAAGGTCGTCTGCGTCAGATCGTTCGTGCCGAAGGAAAAGAACTCAGCCTCTTTGGCGATCTCGTCGGCGATGATGGAAGCGCGCGGGAGCTCGATCATGGTGCCGATCATATAGTCGATCTTCACGCCCTTCTTCTTCATCACTTCTTCCGCAGTTGCCTTGATGAGGTCTTTCTGGTGCTGAAGCTCTTTCTTCAGGCCAACGAGCGGCACCATGATTTCGGCAACGATCTTCTTGCCCTTCTTCGCGAGGTCGCAGGCGGCCTCAATGATTGCCCGGGTCTGCATGCGCGTGATCTCGGGGTAGACGATGCCCAGGCGGCAGCCGCGGTGGCCGAGCATGGGGTTGAACTCATGGAGGTCCTCCACGCGTCGAAGCAGTTTTTCCTTTTTCGTGATCGATGCCTTAGGCGCCTTCTTGGCCTGCATCACCGCCACCTCGACCATCAATTCTTCCCGCTTGGGCAGGAATTCATGGAGCGGGGGGTCCAGGAGACGGATGGTGACCGGGAACCCCCCCATGGCCTCGAACAGGCCTTTGAAGTCGGAACGCTGCATCGGAAGGAGCTTGGCCAGCGCCTTCTCGCGCCCCTCGGTCGTGTCCGCTAGAATCATCTGCTGCACGTAGGGCAGACGGTCGGACGCAAAGAACATGTGCTCGGTGCGGCAGAGGCCGATGCCTTCAGCGCCGAATTTCATTGCCATCTTGGCATCGCGCGGGATGTCGGCGTTGGCGCGGACTCCCATGGTGCGGAACTCGTCAGCCCACTTCATGAGCGTGCCGAAATCGCCGCTGACAGCAGGTTCCACGGTTGGCACTTTGCCGAGGATTACGCGGCCCGTGCCGCCGTCGATAGTAATCCAGTCATTGAGTCTCACCGTTACGCCGTTTACCGAGAATTTCTCCGCCTTCAGGTCCACATTAATGGTTTCACAACCGGCAACGCAGGGCTTGCCCATACCGCGCGCCACAACGGCCGCGTGGGACGTCATGCCGCCGCGCGCCGTAAGAATGCCTTTGGCTGCGTCCATACCGTGGATATCGTCGGGCGTGGTTTCGGGGCGGACGAGGATGACCTTGTCCTTCTTGGCCTGTTTCACCGCCTCGTCGGCGGTGAACACGACCTTTCCCGAAGCGGCGCCCGGAGACGCCGGGAGTCCCTTGGCGAGCACCTGGATCTTTGCCTTGGGATCAATGATGGGATGGAGAAGCTGGTCGAGGGACGCCGGCTCGACGCGGAGAACCGCCTCTTCCTTGGAGATGAGGCCTTCGGAGACCATGTCCACGGCGATCTTGACCGCGGCCTGGGCCGTGCGCTTGCCCGTGCGCGTCTGGAGCATGAAGAGCGTGCCTTCCTGCACCGTGAACTCGAAGTCCTGCACGTCGCGGTAATGCTTCTCGAGCCGGGTGGTGATGTCGCGGAGCTGGCGGTAAACCTGCGGCATCTCCTTCTCGAGGTCGGCGATGGGGTGAGGCGTGCGGATGCCGGCCACAACGTCCTCGCCCTGGGCGTTCGTCAGGTACTCGCCGTAGAATTCCTTGGCGCCCGTTGACGGGTCCCGCGTGAAGCCGACGCCAGTCGCCGACGTCTCGCCCATGTTGCCGAAAACCATGGACTGCACGTTCACCGCCGTGCCGAGGTTGCCGGGGATGTCGTTCAGCTTGCGGTAGGTGATGGCCCGCGGGTTGTTCCAGGAGCCGAAGACCGCGTCACGCGCCATCAGAAGCTGCTCCCAGGGATCCTGCGGAAAATCGCGCTTCGCGACCTGCTTCACCTTGGCCTTGAACTTGGCGACCAGCCCCTTCAGGTCCTCGGCAGTCAGCTCGATGTCGAGGTTCACCTTCTTCTTCTTTTTCACGTCATGGATGATGTGCTCGAAGACCTCCTTTTCGATGCCCATCACCACGTTGCCGAACATCTGGATGAAGCGACGGTAGGCGTCCCAGGCGAACCGCTCGTTGCCGGACATGCGGATGAGGCCGTTGATCGTTCTGTCATTCAGCCCCAGGTTGAGGACCGTGTCCATCATGCCGGGCATGGAGAACTTGGAGCCCGAACGGACGGAAACGAGGAGCGGCCGCTCCGGGTCCCCGAAGCTGAACCGGTTTTTGAGCGCGTCTTCAACCTTCTTCATGTGCCCGCGCATATCTTCGTCGAGACCCTGGGGCACCCGCTTGCCGAGTTCGTAGAAGAGGTTGCAGACCTCGGTCGTGATGGTGAACCCCGGCGGAACAGGAACACCGGCGTTCGTCATCTCGGCAAGACCCGCTCCTTTGCCGCCGAGCAGGTCCTTCATGGACCCGGACCCGTCGGCTTTGCCGTTGCCAAAAAAGTAAATGTACTTCTTCCCCGTAGCCATAGAAATATCCTCCTGGAAAAGTTTTTGAGCCGAATGTATTCAGGAGCCAGGAGTCAGAATTGAGCAGCACTATTTTTTCTCATTTCCGTTCCGACTCTGTCTTCTGACTTCTGTAATGCTATTTTGCCTCTTCCGTGCTCAACACAAGCCGTGAAAAATCCGCGATCTGCGAAAAGAGCCCCGTAATGCCTGCCAGGAGCGCCAGCCGGTTCGTCTTCACTTCGGCGTCCTTGTCCATGACCATCACCGTGTCGAAGAAAGCATCGACATACTTCCTGAGCGAAGCGATATCGCCGAGGGCGCCGCGAAAATCGAGTTTTGTCGTTTTTTCCTTCACCCGATCTTTGATCTCCGTAAACGCATCATAGAGCGCCCTCTCTGCGTCCAGCTTCAGCAGGCTTTTTTTAACTACACCGGTAAACTCCTTGGGCAGGATGTTGCGCGCCCGTTTGAGCGCCGTGACGAGCGGTTGGTAATCCTCCGAGGTCCTGAGCCCATCAAGGGCCCGCACCTTCTCGCGTGCAATGAGTGGATCGTCGAACCCGACGGAGAGCGCCGCGTCAACAACGTCGGAGCGGAGCCCCTCGGATGAAAGCATGCCGGCAAGACGCTGCCGGAAGAAGTCGAGCGTCTCGGACTCTACCTTCTGCTTGTCCTCCTTCTTGAGACCGTATCCCTTGCACGCCTCGGCAATCAGGTCCGACAGTGAAATCCGGAGCCCCCGGTCGAGCACCATGTTCAGGATCGCCACAGACTGCCTGCGGAGCCCATAGGGATCTTCTGATCCGCTCGGGACGAGCCCGACGGAGAAACAACCGATGATTGTGTCGATCCGGTCGGCGGTCCCCACACAGAGGCCCTCAAGGGACTGAGGGAGCATGTCACCGGCAAAACGCGGTAAATAATGCTCGAAGATTGCGTCGGCGACCTTCGGGTTCTCGCCGGAATTGAGCGCGTAATGCCTGCCCATGATGCCCTGGAGCTTGGGAAACTCGCCCACCACGCCCGTAAGCAGATCAGCCTTGCACAGCTCGGCTGCCCGTTGTGAGGCTGCTTTATCCGCTTTTAAAAGATCGGCAAGATGGCCGGCAAGTGCCATCACGCGATGGGCCTTGTCGTATACTGTTCCGAGCTTCTCCTGGTACATTACTTTCTTCAGCCCTTCAACGCGCGCATCGAGCGGCTGCTTCACATCATGATCAAAAAAATAGGCCGCATCGGACAGCCGCGCGGCTAGCACCCGCTCGTTTCCGGCACGGACAACATCCATGTCCTCGGCGCGGGTGTTGCTGATCGTAATAAAGCTCGGCAACAGATTGCCGTTACCGTCCACCACGCTAAAATAGCGCTGATGTTCGCGCATGGCTGTAATGAGGACCTCTTTCGGCACCCGGAGAAAATCCCTGTTGAAGGTCCCCATAACTGCCACTGGATATTCCACGAGGTTCGCGACTTCATCCACCAGACCCTGGTCGTCAAGCACAGCGCCGCCCCTCGACTTGGCCAGTTCCTGGGTCTGCTTTATGATGCGCTGTTTCCGTACCTCGGGATCAGCCACCACGAAATTCGGCTCCGC